>DAOTMJ010000058.1 GCA_035450225.1 Candidatus Hydrogenedentota bacterium | reverse complement strand
TGGTGGGCGGTGGGTGACTCGAACACCCGACACCCTGCGTGTAAGGCAGGTGCTCTAACCAACTGAGCTAACCGCCCGAAGGCGGAGGACACGATATCACGGGCCAAGGGATGGGTTCAAATGGGCGGTAAATTGCAGAGGGCCGGCCAGAGATTATAGATTGGGGATGAACGGAATGGACGAAGTGGATGGGATAGACAATGCGGGCGGCGGATGTTTCGGTCCTGCGCGGGCTACGCGGTTTGGGACCAGACTTCCCGGCGACGCGGTTCGTGTGCGTTTTCATCTGCGCGCCGCGCGGATTTACGCGCTTGCGGCGCATGGATTTGCTTTTGCCGCCGTGGGTGGAAAAGAATGGAATTTGCGGAGAATCGCAGGAATCGGGCATTGGATGAACCGGTTTGCGGACCGGTTCGGACGAGGAGGGTCGAACCATGGACAGGAAGGGATTCACGCTAATCGAGTTGCTGGTGGTTATCGCGATAATCGGCATTTTGGCGGCGATTCTGCTGCCGGCGCTGGCGCGTGCCCGCGAATCGGCACGGCGCGCCAGTTGCGCGAACAATCTCAAGCAGATTGGCCTCTCGATGAAGATGTATGCGAACGAGGCCCCCAGCCAGAAGTTTCCCCCGGACAAGTACAAGGAGTTCAACAACGGATCGTGCAGCCCCGGCAAGGTGACGTTCGGGGTTATCTGGCAGGGCGAGACGTTGTACCCGGAATATTTGAGCGACACGACGGTGAACGTGTGTCCGTCGGACAGCGACGGGGCGAAGGCTATCACAGGCGGACGCTGGCTGTGCGATCAGAACGAACCGGATCGGGGTATTTGCCCGTGCAAGATAGACGATCTTTCCTATGGCTATTTCGGCTGGGCGTTGAAACCGGAAATTTATCTGGCTCCGGGCATCGATCAGAACGATCCAAATTTCCCCAGCGGCCTCGGCGCCATCGGCAGTTATTTCGATTCGGGTTTCGCCAACTCCCTGATCCAGCAATTTCAGGCGATATTTGTCAAGGACGGCAGCACCAATCCGGCCGACATTGCGCAAATTGCCGGCATTATGGACAGCGATATACGGATTACGGGCCACGCAACCCTGGGCGATTTCCTGGTCTACCGCCTGCGGGAAGGCGTCGAGCGTTTCTTCGTCACCGACATCAACAATCCGGCATCCACCGCCAAGGCCCAAAGCGAGATTGTCGTGCAGTACGATTTCGTGACGACGGTGGCCCGGGATTTCAACCATGTGCCCGGCGGGTCGAATGTCCTGTATCTGGACGGTCATGTCGAATTCCTGAAATGGCCGTCGAATCATCCCGTAAACCGGGGTTTCGTGGCTCTGATTGACACCGTCAAGAATTTTTCACTCTGACGCGATTGTAGACATGGTTTCCATGGACGCGGCGGGTCCAAGCCAATGAATCGCAGGCAGTTTCTTGGACAAGCGGCAGGGACGGCGATGACGGCGGTGTTGCCGTCGAAGGCGTCTGCCGGGGAGGGTGATTCGTTCTGTTTTGCGGTGGTGGCGGATCCCCATTGCTCGGACGGCATCACGGAGGGACTTGAGGCGTACGGCAGCGGCGTTGACCGATTTTTGAATACGATCAAAACGATGGAGGCCATGTCCGAGAGGGAGAAACCATCGTTCATTTTGCTCGCGGGCGACGTGCACCCCGAAGCGCTTCGACCCCGAATGGTCGAAGCGACGATCCCGGTTCATGCCACGCCCGGCAATCATGAATCCACCCGGGAAAAGCGCGCGCTGCTACGCTCGTTGTTTCCCGGTGATTTTACGTTGAACGGAAAACCGGCCGACTACTACAGTTTCGTCCATAAAGGCGCACGGTTCATTGCGGTGTGCGATGCGGGCGCGGGCGGAGACCATGTCGGGCATTTGTGTTCGGAGATCATTGAGCCGCCGGGCCAATGCGAGTGGCTGGAAGGCGAACTTCGTAAGCCGGAACCCGTGAAAATTGTCTTTGCCCACATTCCGGCTGAACGGGAAGGCCGGGATCGCGACATGTACCTGAACCGGAACGATTCCCGATGGTTCAATGCGCTCGTGAAAGAAACGCAGCCCGTGGCCGTGTTTTTCGGCCATCTGCATCGGCCCACATCGTCGTACAGGACAGGCCGGTCGCAAATCTTCCATGTGCGATCCTGTTGTTGGAACTTCGACAAAGCCCCTGTCGGTTTCCTGCATTGCCGCGTCAAGGAAGGCAAACTTGAAACGCGCGAAATCATCACGGGCGAGTACAAGTAAGCGGCGGCGGTTTACGATCCATGGCGGGCCACGGCTTCGCGGGCGAGTTGGACCCAGCGGATGAGGCGCGTGGGATCGCCGCAAAGCGTGTGGACGTCTTTCATGACGATCTCCAGGTTGCAGTCGCGGGCCGTGGTAACGGTAAGGCGCAAGTCCTCGCGGATGAGATCCTCGTCGAAATAGGGCGTGCTCACGAGCGTGGGATTGGGTTTGCGCGAAAACACATAGTCGCGGCCCAGCGCCCCGGCCATGAACGCCTGGTCGCACCACGGGGATATCGAGACGCGTTTGAGATTTGGCAACGTCTTGACGTATTGCCATCGGTCGTGGACCGGCTCGCAGCAGCCGTAGTACGTGCGCCCGAATCGTTCGACGATGGGGCGGTAGTATTGAAGCACGAATTCCTCGCATTGGTCCGGTCCGCAGGAGACGGTTTCCTGTGATTCGCTCAAGACCCAGAGATCTTTCAGGCGGACCGGGTCGCCGGGTTGTCGCCCGGGTTGCGGCAATGCGTTCGTGTAGCCCATGCTGCCGGAACCGATGTAGTCGTTTTCGTTGTTCAACGAAAGCAACCCTTCTTTTTCGAGCCATTCGGCATAGGCAATACACTCGGCCTGGAGAAATCGCATGAGGCGGTGCAGCCCTTCGGGATCGGCGCACATGTACATCATGAATTCCTGGAGACCCACCAGATCGATTGCGACGCCCGTCAAGCCGGTCGTCCACCAGAATCCGCCGCGAAGACGGACGCCGAGAACGCCATCGAAGACCTCTTCCAAATGCCGCTTCCATGCCCACGTGGCTTCACGGTCCACCTCGTAGGTGCGCGGGCGCAGTTTTTCGAGATCGGATTCGAGATTCTTGATCGGCGCCTCCCAGCACCGGCTCGACACGTTTCCGCTGACCCGGTCCGCATAATGCTGAATGGATGCGACACCGTAATCGCTCACATTGACCTTCCAGTTGCACGCGACATACGGTTCGACGACATGATCGTCCTTCACCCGTTCGAATTCATAGATGACAAACCGCAATCCGCGTTCGATGGATCGCGCCCATTCCTCCTGGCACCTCGCCTGCCCTTCTTCGATCATGTCGAAGGCTACCCTGTTCTCGGCCAGGATCAAGGGACGTCCACCGCGGCCCTCGTCGTGCGCGTACCATGCGCGTTTTCGTTCGAGGTTGACGGGATCATGCGCGATATCGGCGACACGTTTGCCCAGTTCGCGCAGAATGGCGAGATCTTCCGGAACAATACTCCACGATGTTTCGTCTGGCATGGCAATCTCCTGGCCGCGATACGATTCCGGCGGCGGCCTGGCCGCGCGCGGTCAATCGTCCGGCAACATAAACGACAGTCCTTCGATGGGATAACCGGCTTCATCGGTCATTCGCAAACTGAACGCCCACGAGCCGTGCGAATTGATGGAGGTCACGCCGAGGCGGCTCTTGCCTTTTGGAATCACGATGGGCACTCGGTCCTCAAAAATATACCGGTCGCGAAACAACAGGCCGTGCCCCCGAACGGGATACTCGCGGCGGTCAAAGACGATGTGGCCGTCCAGCCGCACAATGATTCCATCGTCCCAGCCCACATGGAGATGTGCGTGGCAGGTTTTCCTTGCATGAATATCCGACACCAAGTGCGCCGATGCGTTGTCCGTGTTTCGCCAGTCGAACACGGCAGCCAGGCTGACGGTTCCCAGTGGCTCGTAGTTGCGGAACGGAAACCATCGCACGGGGCCGTCGCGCCCCGGAATGGATTGATCCGCATGTACCGGCTTCAGCAAGGCATCCTGCGAGGCAAACGCAGGATCTGTGAACGGATTTCCGAGCGGACCGAGCGCCATCCATTCGGCCGGTGTACCGAAGCGGTTGCAGAGTTCCGCGAATGAAATCCGGCCGCGATCATATTGTCGAACGATCCGAACCAAGCCGGCCGCGCGTTTGTCTTCCAACGGGGCTTTCGCGGCGAGGATGGCCTGCCAGCCGGCGATGGCGTCGCGGCCTTGCGCAAAGGTGGGCGGTTTGATTCCGTATTTTGCTTCAAGTTCGGGATCGGGCGCGCACCATGCGGGATGCGCCGTGAACGACCAGATGTACCGCTTCGCGATGGAACGCAGAAGCCGCAGCTGCTGGTCGAGTTCGGCGAGTTCCTCCTTCCACGGACGCACCGGGTAATCTTTTCCGCCGGTCTCGGCCATGTGCAACGGCCATACGCCCGGCGCGACGGTACAACGCCGTTTCCAATAGTCGAGCGTTTCGCCTTCCAGCAAGAGTTCCGCCGCGCCGTCGCCCGCGCGCGGAATGCCCGCCTGCGAAACCGGGCCTTCATAGAGGCAATACGATCGCTCGTATCCCAGATGGAAACCGCCGGGGGCGTCGCGTCCGGCCATCGCATCGAGCATTCCGAGCATGAAGGCCTGCCCGATGGGGCGTGTCCGCAATTCACCCGGCAGGACGAATATGACCGCCTCGGGATAGGCGTCCAGGATCGCGTTCATGGCGGCCTGTCCCTGCGCCAAGGCTGCCTCCACGAGATCGTCGGCGGTATAGCCGTCATACGTGTACATCTCATGTCCGAGCGAGTAGCGCTTGTAGGGATACTCAATGTCTATGCTGACGCCCCGGAACCCCAACTCTTTTGCCGCTTTTCCCGCAGCCCCGAAATGTGCCGCGAGTCGCTTGGTGAACTCGTCCGAGCGCAACGTCTCAGGAGAGGGCCACGCTCCCTCCTCCCCGAAGCAGAAGCCCAGCAGATTCTCGGTGGCGCCGGCCTTGTTTAGACGGGCGACGTTTTCCCCCGCTTTCGACTTCCAATCCGTCAAGGGCGATTTGTTTCCGACGCCGAGATTGGCCTCGATGCCCGTGTCCCAATCGCCGAGAACAAAGAAAAGACCGTCATACATGCGGGCCACGTCCGCTGCGCGATCGTTGAAATAGGCGGACGGAAACGCGCTGTAGGCGATCATTTTCGGCCCGTTGTCCGCGCCCGCGTTCAACCCCAACGCGCACAACAGCCAGATGCACGGTTTGAACATACCGGAATCCTTTCTTTTCGCCAAAACCCCGGATTTCTTCCGTCTACTGTATCCATTCGGGCCGCAATCCACAATCCGGCGATGTCCGCTTCTTTGAACGGCACCCGTCGCGGTGTTATGCTTTTCGAGGGGAAGAACCCGTCCGGTTTTTCCGATGTCGTTGCAACGTGGTACGAGTCCGTAATTGCCGCCCATGGAACCCAGCGAAGATCCTCTCCCAAAATGGGGCGTGACACACGGGTGGAGACGTGTTCCGATTCTGTCGGGATTGCAGGAGCTCGATCCGGCGCCCCGGCGTTTTCTGCTGTTCATCGTGTTCAACGTTGTTTCGTGGCAGTGCATCATTGGCCCGCCGCTGGTGCTTTTCGCGCGCAAGATTGACATGCCGCCGTCGTGGGTCGGCTTCCTGATCTCGTTTACTCCGCTGTCCATGCTGTTGGTTGTGATAACCGGCCTGCTAGTGACGCGGTTCGGCCCCAAGCGGGTCATGTTCATTACATGGACGCTGCGCAATCTGGTCGCGTGCCTGGTATTCGCGATGCCGTGGGCCATGGCGCGCTGGGGCACGGCGGCGGGCGGGTATGTGTTGATGGGCGCGACATTCGGTTTCTGCCTGATGCGGGCGGTCGGCGCGGGGGGCTGGTTCCCGTGGCTGCACGAAGTCGTTCCCGAAACGCAGCGGGGCGCCTACTTCAGTTCGGAAGCGGCCATTGCGCAAATGCTGGGCGTGATCGTCGCGATCTTCCAGGCGTGGGTATTGCGAGGCGATCCGGGGCCGGATCGTTTCATCGCAATTTATGCCGCCGGCATCGCGGCGGGTTTTTTCAGCACGTATTGGATGTACCGCGTGCCGGGCGGGCGCGGGGCGGCGGAACCGGTTACGATCCGTTCGGACATGGCCTCGTATCGCCGCACAATCGGCGATCGTGTTTTCGTGCGGTTCGTTGTTGTGGCGTCGTTATGCTTTTCGACCACGTCATGGCTGGGCGCGGCCTCGGTGCTGTATCTGCGCGATGCGCTGGGCATCTCTTCGCGCGTCATCATGATCATAACGGCCCTAGGCAGTTTATGCATCATGTTGACCATCCGCCACTGGGCGCGTTTCGCCGAACGTAACGGCAGCGCGCAGGCCATGCACCTTTCGCTCGCGGGACACGCCGCTGCGTCCGCCGCATTCCTGTTGCTGTGGCCGGGCGCGGCATGGAGCGTATGGCTGGTCGCGCCGCTGATGGTCGTGGCAAGCGTGTTCGGCGCCGCGTTCTGGATGACCACCCACCGCGCGATGCTGGGCCTTGTCCATGCGACGGATCGCGTCGGCTATTCGAACCTGTGGACCGTCGGAACGTCGTTGATGCTGGGGCTGACCCCCATTGCCGCGGGATTTGTTATCGATCATGGCGGCCTGTGGGGATTCAGGATCTGTTTCCTTGCGGCAAGCATCGGAGGATTGTGTTGCGCATGGCTCTGTCTGCGCGTGGCGGAGGGAACCACGCGGCCGGTTCCGGCACGGCATCGCGCGCCGCTTTTCCTGCGTCCCGCCGCCATGCTGGGGCGCGGCGTTCGGATTACGATCGGCTTGGACGAAAGCAACCGCTGATATCCGGCGCGTCTTCGATCGAAACGCGCCATGTCTCACGCACGGAATTGATCAGAAAAACGCCCGAACAACGCGCAAGATCCGCAAGCCCGATCTTTCGTTCCTTCACTAGGCCCTGTTCGAGCAGCATCGCGCGGTACGTGCCGGGCAGAAGGCCGCATTCGACGGGCGGCGTGACGCGCTCCCCTTCCATTTCGACCACGACATTGGCAATGCACGATTCCGTAATTTCGCCACGGTCGTTCCAGAGCAGGACGTCGTCGAATCCGGGGCAGTCCCGGCGGGCGCGATCGTAAATGTCGCGGCAGGTGGTTTTGTGGTACAGGAGCGGGTTCTGCCGGTCAAGGGGTTTCTTGGCGATGCAGATGCGGTAATGAAGCGGCTGAACAAGGGGAAACGCCTCAATGGACGGCTTTCCATCCCGTGAAACGACCAACCGGATCCGGTGCGGACGCGCCGGCAGTGTGGCGACGGAAAGCGACAGGCTCCGCCGGACGGTTTCCTCATCCATCGCGAAGCCGAAATACTCCGCGGATTGCCGAAGCCGGCGCAAATGCCGATCGAGCAGCAAAAAGCCGTCTTCGGGCGTCCATCGCATCGTTTCAAGCAATGCGAAGTCGGGCGGCGCATGCGAAAGCACGCGGGCCTTCGTGGCGCATTCGCCAAACTCGGACTCGGCGGTCGAATCCCATACAATGCCGCCGCCCGTGCCGTATTCGGCGGCGCCGGTTCGATTGTCAATCAGGACCGTCCGGATGGCGACATTGAACTGGGCCTTGCGCGGCGCCGTAATCATGCCGACGGTTCCGCAATAGATCCGCCGCGGCTGGTCTTCCAGTTCCGCGATGATTTCCATGGTGCGTGCCTTGGGGGCTCCGGTGATGGACGCCGGCGGAAAAAGCGCCCCGAAAATCTCCGCGATTCCGGCGTCGGTGGCGCAGCGCACCGTGCTGGTCATCTGCCATAACGTCGGATATTGCTCGATGTCGAACAGCGAGACCACCTCGACCGAACCGGTGGCGGCGATGCGGCCCATGTCGTTGCGCACCATGTCCACGATCATGACGTTCTCCGCGCGATCCTTTTCCGATTCGCGCAGCCGGGCGGCATTCGCACGGTCCTGCTCATGCCACAAGCCCCGCGCGATGGTGCCCTTCATCGGACGCGAAACGAGTTCGCGGCCGTCGAGGGAAAAAAACAGTTCCGGCGACGCGCAGCACACCGTCCAATCCCCGGTATTTACGAGGGCGCCGTATGCGCAGCGCTGCGCGCCGATAATCCGCGCGAAGAAATCCAGGGGATCTTCGCGAAACGGGGTGTGCAGCCGCAGGGTGTAGTTGGTCTGGTAGGTGTCCCCCGCTTGGATATATTCCTTGATGCGCGCCACGGCGCGCCGGTAGGCCTCTTCACCGGTCGAAGATCGCCAATCCATACAGACGGCCCTCGCGGCGTCCGGCAACGCAATCTCCCGGCATTCCCGGTACAGTCCAAACCACAGGAGGGGAAACCCTTCCGCGGGTTTGGTTTTCAGCGCGGCATCGAAGGCCGGCGCGGCCTCGTAGGCGACGAACCCCGCCGCCATGAGACCTTCCTGCCGTATGCGCCGCTCAATTTCCTTTAGCGCGGGAACGACGTCGCCCGGATCGCGAACATCGAAGCACGCCGCGGGGCGCTCGAAGAAAAGCCATTTCCCCGTTTGTGCGTCGTGTATCGCCGCCGTATTTTCACGAAGTTCCACGCGTTTCGCCACACGAACCCGCCACGGTCCGCGCGCCCTGTGTCATACAGTCTTCAAGCGACCGTCTATCCTGAATACATTTCGTCGAACGTTTTTTGGGCAATCCTCAGCGACGCGCGCATCAGGTCCTCGGCCTTGGCGGTTTCCCGGGCTACGAGATGCCGCATCAACAGGGCCGTGTCGAGCGTGGCGGCGGCGGCCTCGCAGGCTTCCCAGCTCAGCACGCTGCGAATCACGCGATCAATGGCCTGGGATTCATCGTCGTACGGACGGGCCTGCATGTCGTGCCCCTTCCATCGCGCGTAGCCGGCGGACTGAATCAGGCTCGCGATGGCGATGTTCATCCCGTTGACGCGCGCGCCGTGATCTATGTCGAACTTGCCGGGACCGCCGAGGATAATCCCGTCGTTGTACCCCTGGCTGTTCAGGTGCATGTGCGTCATCGCGCCGTTGTCGAGTTCCTCAACGGTATCGTAGACATGATCGAGGCCGATCATTTCGGAATGGCCGAATTCCTTGTTGACGCCTTTGCGCGCGCGCGGAATGCCGTATTCCTCCTCGAGTTTGCGCCAAAACAGGATGGCGCTGGCCACCGTCGGGATCAACATGGCGGGATGCCCCTCGTTCGGTTTCGGCTCGAAGGCGATGAACAACCCGCCGCCCTTGTCCGCCTCGTACCGGCAGAGATCGGCGATGCTTTCTTTCAGATGGCGGTACATCTCGCGGACGCCGGGCGTGGCGATGTCGTAGCCGTACGAACCGTTCCATAAAATGTAGGAAGGCGCCAACGCCGGATCGGGATGCCAAACCATGCGGAGCGGGCCGTAGGCAAGATCCACCGCGCGTTTGCCAAGGTCGCCGGCGGCGTTGCGTTCGGCGGGATCCAGCGACGCGATCCCGCCGTAGGCGAAATGACTGTGCGCGCCGGGGGTAATCATGGCGAGATGAATGCCCGCCTCGCCGAGCGCATCGGCCACGGCGGCCGCGGTCGCATCGTCAATCTCGGTGTCATAATGCGCTTCAAATCCCAATTGCACGTGTCCGGGCAGGCGCGGCGCGATCCGGTCCTTGACAAGCCTTATCGCGTCAACGGTCGTGAATTGGTTCGAGAACCACGCGGGGCGCATGTTCGACGGGACAAATCCGCCTTTGCCCGCGTTGAATGTCCATCGGCAAATGCTGTGATACGACTTCTTTTCCGGCATGTTGAAACTCCTCTGCATTCGTTGCTTTTTGTGGGCGATGTTGCGAAGTGTGTGCGCCCGAACCGCCCCTTGTCAAATGAATCCCGCCGGCGCAACACCGCAGGGGCATGTCCGTCCTCCTAGAAGTGCAGGAGAATACCATCCGGGTCGGGTTTTTTGTTGGCCCGGATGAGGGTGACGAAGATGATCGTGGCGACCGTGGGCACCACGGAGGCGGCGACAATGACCGGCTCAAAGGAAATCGTGTCGGCAATCAGGCCGATCAGATAGGTCGAAATCAATGTGCCGATGCCGGCGCCGGTGCCGCCGAGTCCCATGACGGTGCCTACCGCGCGGGTATGGAAAACGTCGGTGGGCAGGGTCAGGAACATCGTGCCGCAGCATGCGTAGGCGAAACTGGCGTACGCAAAGACCAACAGCAACAGGTAGTAATTGCTCGTCAGCGTGGCCAGCGACAACACGAGCATGCTGGGGCCGAACACCAGCAGCACGGCCCGGCGCGATCTTCCGACCGGCCAGCCGCGGTTGATGAAGTAGCTCGACAGGCCGCCCGCGAAGAAGTTGCCGAGTCCCGCGCCCAGGAACGGCGCCCAGAAGCCCAAAACGCTCGCGCCCAGTGAAAACCCTTTGCTCTTGAGATAGAGCGCATACCATTCCGCCATCAGGAACCAGAAGGGATCCAGCAAAAACCGCCCAAGGATCAGTCCCCATGTCTGGCGGTAACGCAGGACTTTCATCCATGTAACGCGCGGCGCGCCGTCGTCCGCAGCGGAAGACGAGCGCCCTTGTTGAATATACGCCAGTTCCTCGTCGGTAATATTCGGGTGTTCTTCCGGCCTGCGGTAGAATTTCAGCCATGCAATCAGCCAGATGAATCCCAGCGAACCGGTGATTAGGAAGGCCGGGCGCCAACTGTCGAAATAGCGGTAAATCAGCAGCACGATGAAGGGGGCGATGGCGCCGCCGATCGAGCATCCGCTGTTGAACAGGGCCACGGCCCACGCCCGTTCGCGCGCGGGAAACCATTCGGACACCGCCTTGGCGCCGCCGGGATTGTTGGTCGCCTCGCCCGCGCCCAGCAGGAAACGAAACGCCACGAAACTGCGAAAGCCCTGTGCGGTGGCGGTCAGCATGCCCACGACCGAATAGAACGCGACGCTGAGGCCGATGCCGCGCCGCGTGCCGATCCAGTCGAGAATGCGCCCGAACACCATCTGCATGACGGTGTATGAAACGCGAAACGCGTTCAGGATGAACCCGTAATCGCTTTGGCTCCAGCCGTATTGGTCTCTCAGGATGGGCGCGAGCGCGCTGAGCGTCTGGCGATCAATGTAATTGATAACCGTCACGAGGAAAAGCAGCGCGCCCACCCGCCAGCGCACATGGCGCATCGGCCGGCCCTTGCGCGGCTCGTTCCCCGAAGGCGACATGTTCGACGGCCTCCCTATTCGGGCAACGGCTTGCCTTTTGTCTCAGGCGCGAAGGGCAGCGCCAACAGGCCCAGGATGAATACGACCGAAATCACCAGGACGGTCATCGGCAGGCCGTAAGCCTTCACGAAGGGCGCCGAAAAGAAGAGCATGCCCGCCGTGACGAACCGCGCCACGTTGTAGCAGAAGCCGGTGCCCGTCGAACGAAGACGCGTGGGGAACAATTCGGGGAAATAAACCGCAAATCCCCCCAAGAGAAACAACAACATGTACCCCAGCAAGAAAAAGAATATCAACGCGGTCAAAAACGACGAGGTCAGGAAGAACGTCGCCGGCGCAATGACGAGGCAGCCGAGCAACGCCACGACGAATCCCCCGCGCCGTCCAATGCGGTTGGCCAGCCATGCAAAACACAGCGCGCCGAAGAATCCGCCCAAATTCTGCGCCATGCCCGCGAAACTGATCCGTTGTTCGACCATTTGCTTGAGTTCCACCTTGCCTTCGGGATTCAGCACCGCCCGCAGCAATTCCGGCGACCAGACGCTGATGCACCAGAACCCGATGACGCCGACCGACGCCAACGTCAACCCCACCAGGGTGTTTCGCCGAATCGTACGGTCCCTGAAAAGACCGGGGATTGTGCCCAGCCCCCCTTCCCCTTTCTTGGCTCGTGCGCGGGCCTGCACCCAAGCATCCGGTTCACGGACAAACATAAAGATCACAACAACCAAAAAGGCGGGAAGAATGCCGACCGCGAACAGATAGCGCCAGCTTTCGGCGGGATTCATGAAGGAGGCGAATAACAGATTGATCAACGCCGCGGTTACGTTGCCGAGGGCCGATGTCGCCTGCACGATGCCGAGCGCCGTTGCCCGGGAGTGGGAGGGAAATGTCTCGGCCACGAGCGCCGCGCCCGCCGCGAACTCGCCGCCGACGCCGAGTCCGGTCATGAAACGGAACAGGGCGAATTGCTGCCAGTTCTGCGAAAGACCGCTCAACCCCGTGAACAGGGCGTAAATGAGAATAGTAAGCGCCATTGTCCGCGTCCGCCCCAGCCGGTCGCCGATCATGCCGAACAGCAGGCCGCCGGTCGCCCAGCCGATCATCAGGGCGGCCGTGGCGATATATCCGTAAAAGGTCACGGCATTGGAAAAGGCCTCTTCAGTCGGATAGGCCGCGGGATTGAGCAGCGCCTTGATGGCATGTTGCTTTGCGAACACGAACAGCCACTGATCCATCGTGTCGAAGGACCAACCCAAGCACGCCACCACCAGCACCAGGTAATGATAGGGCGTCAACCCCGCTGTGAATGATTTCTTTTCGTCAAGCGCCATTTCCGTCGTGACCTTTCCCGGTTGCCAGAGTCGTTGCCCTGTTTTACCGTGTTTTCCCCGCGCACTCGCGCGCCCTTTCATGAAGAAAGCGGCGTTACCATGACACAGGAACGCCGTCCGTTTCAAACTCTTCGCGGCCTCCGCCGCGGCGGGATTTGGAATTGATCGCGGCACTCGCAAACGACATGCCCGGTTGTCTCGAACTCCGCAAACGGATCGTCGGTTTGGAGAAACGCTTGACCGCGTTGAAGAGCGATATTACCGCCGTTGACCGATCCTCGCTCAAACTCGCCGCTGTGCGCCGCGTGCAATGCCCCCGGCCCCGCCCAGACAAAGAAATCCCGCACTACTTCTTTCGGCGGCCTGGACTCGGCCGCCTTCTCGTCCGTGACGCCCGTAATCTCCCGGATATGTTCGGGGATGGATACGCCCGGATTCGCCCGCCCCCAAAACGTGTTCGACGGGACGCTCGCATAGTCGAAACGAAATGATCCCCTCTCATTCCGCAATCCGCGATCGGCATGCCCCCAGCCTCCGTTATCCGGTCCTGCAATGGATTGAGCCCCGTGGTCTCCAGGCTGACATACGTGGTCGAGCGCCGTATCGGCACTCTACGCGAAGAGCGTCAAGCCGCCTGCCGGGACTAGCCCGACTTCCGCAGTTTGAAATCAGCCGCGGAAGTCGGGCTAACTTTATTGCCGGAGGAGTGTTGATGGAAAGCAAATGTCTGCATGAGAAAGACGACCGGATCCCAGGACCAGCAGCCGTGGGGGATTGTTTTTTCAGACAGCGACGAATCGCGCCAAGGGATCCGTTTCTTTTCCGCCGCAAGTGCGCAAAGAACACCCAGGTTTCAAAAAGACAATAAGGACGAATGACACGATGGTTTTCTCGACCGGCAATGGAATTTCATGGATTTTTCCGCGTTTTTACCGCCTTTTCCTGGGAGTCAATCCTTGGCCGGCAATTCTCGCCGCCGTGTTTTCGATCTTCGTGTTCTTCATGGTAATGATTTCCCCACGAGCCGAAGCCGAATTCATGACTGAACAACAGATTACGTTTTCCCCGAAACACCACTGGCTGGATAACAACGACAATTTTTCGTCGGATGGCCGTTTCCTCTGTTACGACACGCGCGAGATGGTCGGGCCGGGCATCGAAAACAGCCAATCCATCGAGAAGGTCGAGATTGCCACCGGCAAGGAAACCGTCCTCTATCGGCCGGCCGAGGTTATCACGGGAGCGAAGGCCGCGCCGGGCGTCGGGGCGGCGTCGTTCTCGCCGGTGGCGGACGCGGTCGCGTTCATCCACGGACCGCCCGTTTCGGACGTGCCCCGGCGCGGGTTTTACGCGAAACCGAACCGAAACGGGGCGGAAGTGTCCGCGGACGGCGGCGGGAAACTCGCATGGCTCGATTTTCGTGACGTCGAAACGGCGCGGGACACGTTGCCCGGCGCGCATCGCGGCGGCACGCACCGACACGAATACTCGCTTGACGGGCGCCGAATCGGTTTCACCTACGACGATTTCCTGCTGCCGCAATACGAGCGCACCATCGGTTACATGGAGCGCCATCCGAAGGCGCCCGGCGGCGCGTTGTGCTGGTTTGCCGTGCTCGTCCCCGTTGTGCCCAAAGGCACATCGAAACCCGGTGAAATCGAACGCGCGCTCGGCGACTCGTGGATTGGACGCGAGGGACTCATGCGGGCCTTCATCGGCACGGTCCGCGAAGACGACGGTGTCGGCTACCAGGATTCGCTCTTTGTGGTTGACATTCCCAACGAGGTTGACATCACGACCGCCGACGCGGGTGGCGCGAATCGTTATCCGTCGCCGCCCAAGGGCACGCGCATCCGCCGCCTGACGCACGCATGGGCATGCGGCACGGTGCGCGGATCGCCCGACGGCCGCCGCATCGCCTACTACGGCCATGCCGAAGACGGGTTGACGCAGATATTCATCATCCCATCCGACGGATCGGACCGGTCGGGCGATCCTGCCAAGAGGCCCGTGCAGGCCACGCATTTTGCGAAAGGGGCCGGTCCCGGCCTGCGCTGGCATCCGTCGGGCGACACCATCTTCTGCATCAGCGACAACGGCATCGCAGCCACCTGCGTGAAACCGGGCAGGCGCTTCGGCAAAACGCGATTTCTGACGCCCCGCGGCGACGGCCCGCCCCGTATCGAATTGGTGGTTTCCCCCGACGGGCGAAGGCTGGCCTACACGAAACCCGTGCCCACGAAAGACGAATCCGGCGCGCGAAAAACCGCCTACAACGGCGCGGATTGCCAACAGATCTTCATCATTGATTTTGCGCGGGGGCGTCCGGGCCGCTGATCCGGCGTCAATTCCCGCCGCCGGCGCTCATCTTGAGCAACTGCTCGCACTGGTTGATGCGCGTGTCGAAGAACCGCAGCAGTTTTTCGTGCAATTCGGCGTTGGCCGCCGCGATCACGGATCGCTGGTTGTCCACCGAACTGTCCAGCAGCAGCACATCGTTGAAATCCCGTCCATAGGCGTCGGTCACGATGGCCCCGGCTTCCTGCGCGATGAGGAGTCCCGCGGCGAGATCGTACGGTTCGACGCCGATCACGTTGCCGCGTCCGGCATTGATGAATTTGTCGTGGACAAGTTGGGGAATGTCGCGGTAATACCGGTTGGCGAAATCAACGCACGCATCGAGTTGGTTGGTTACCAGCCGGGTCAGGCTGAACGATGTGCTGTTGCACGCGAAAAATCCACCCTTGAGCGAACTGACATCCACAAGTTTCGCGGCGGTTTGGAAAATCAGTTCCGCGGGACGCGCCGGCACGGTCATCGCCCATGCCAGCATTTCGAGGCTCGTGTTTTTCGACAACTTCGGGCGCTTGATGTGATCGCCCTGCACGACACGGGCGCCCTTGCCCCGTTCGGCATAGAAAACGCGATCGCCCATGAGTTCCAGCACCAACGCGCTGTCCACATCGGCCATGCACGGCCGTTCGATGACCCGCGTCGTGGCAATCGAAATCACACAGCCCTCGAAACCGCTTTTAGCCGCGCGCGTGCCGTCTATCGGATCCACAAGCAGCAAATTCTGCGGCTGGGCGTTCGTAAACGTGGTGTAGCCCGAATCTTCCGAGTAGTAGGCCAGCGGAATCCGCGCATTTTTCAAAAAGGTCAACAACGCCTTCTCCGCCACGCGATCCACCTCGAACGTCGAATCGCCGCTGACGGCGCTGCCCACGATTTCGCGTCCTCGCGCCTCCTTGATCATCGGCGCAATGCTGTTTTTGATTGTGGTGGCAAGCGCCATCAGGAATTCCCGCGGGAGAATTTTCACACGGCTCCGGGCCGGTTCGGCGGCGGGCGGCGCGGCGGGTTTGGAAGACGGAGGCGCCGCTGAAACCGCAACGGACTTTTTTTCAACGGGTTTGGCGGGAGGCGGCGCGGATTGTTTCCTGGCGGCCTCTTTTTTCAAGGCCGGTTTATCCGGCGCGGCTTTTTGGGCGACAGCCCCGGTTGGCGTCTTTTTCGATGGCGCCTTTTTGGGAGGCGCCGGTCGCGCCTTGGCGGCTTTGGGCTTGGCCGCCGCTTTTACCGGCTTTTTGGCGGCTGTTTGCCGTCCGCTTTTCTTTGCAGCCGATTTCGCCGGACGACCCGGTTTCTTTTTGGGTGAAGACTTTGCTTGGGCCATGGTGCGTTGTCCTGATGTTCGTTTCGACTATTCCAAAAAAACGGACGGCGGCGCGATATAATCGAGAAAATGCTCCCGGACCCTGCCCGTGCGCGCATCGCCGTTGTGTATGAACAACCGGTACCGCCACTGTCGAACCGCGCCCTTGGGAAAGGTCATGTCGCCGGACTGCCCGTCTTCGGGCCGGTAATGCTTCCATGCGAAGCAGTTCGCGGTCATCAATCCGTAGTCGCGCACGTGCCATTCGGTCGGGTAGCGGGGATTTCTTTCGTGATCAAATATCGCCACGCCCACATGGCGTCCGTCCGCCATGCCGCTGTAATCGCACCACGGCGCCTTCCTGCCCCAGGTCTCCCCCTCGTTTACGCCCCCGTAGCCGTTTTCGATGCGTCCGCCGTTGCGCACATCCATCGAACTGGCCACGCGCACCGAAACAAGCCCGCCTTCCTTCGTGTCGCGAAACACGACTTTGCCTTCGGTCATGCGGAACGTTACCTCGAGGTCCATCAGGCGTTCGCCATCCGGCATCGCGTAGAAACGCATCGCACGCGTTTCCTCGAATTGCTTTTCACCTGATCCCTTGCACCAGTGGTTGCGAGCGACGATTTCCCCGTACACCGGTCCCGAAACCAGCCGATCAAATCCCTGATGGCGTTGATATCCGTGGCCTGGTTCCTCGCTCCAGTTATCCGTGTCGTCGCATTCGCCGTATGCGACCCAAAGCGATTTGTGATGAACATGATCACGGTGTTCGCCTTTGACATTTTTAATGATCGGCCAATTGCGGGTAACACGGGCGCCGAATGGGCCGATCACCGGATGTAAAAACGGCCTAACCCATTTGTTTGCATAATGATAACTCGAAAAGAGGGCATTGCCTACCCGAATGTCAACCCGGCCATCCTTGGCGCAATCCCGCAAAGTGACCGTCTCGGCTGTTTTCGTTCCCGGAGCGGGTTTGACCACCAGTCCCAGCGACGATCCGGCCTTGAGACTCGGCACGATCCATGTCAAACGAACGCCTTTTACGCCCTTTGACACTTGGCACGGCACGATTTTCCCCTTGCCGTCAACGGCAAGGGAAAAGGAGGTGTTTTCTTTGTAAAATACCGGCAATTCAACACTTACAGGGCAATTCACGGTGTCGTGCGCGCCCGCTCGCACCGTGATCTTATACACATCTCCCACCAAAAAGTCCCTTCCGCTTCTATGATTACCACTAACTCGCCGCTCATGCCAATTCTATCAATTCTACATTGAAAAGTCCAGTGTTCATTTTTTGGCAAGAAAAATGCGAAAGCATGGCATTTGAGGTTTTTCCCGGTGAGGATTTTTGACGACGCGTGTCCGCTCACGGACATGTCGTGGCATCGGAGATCGACTGGACAGGCTGTGCTGTGTTCCGCGCCCAAAGGACTCCCTTTGCACGCTCAGAACAGGTGAACCCCTTTACGAACTTGGTACGCTCAAGAAACCAAAACGAATCCAAGGAATTTCCGGGCGAAGCCGGTGGTCGGGGTCATGCCCCGGAGATTCATTCATCCGAATCCGCTTGCGTAAGGGAGCGATTCCCGTTAGGATTGCGGCGTAAAATGAATAAGCGCACAAGGAGAATGATTCAATGGCAACGATACTGCTGGCGAGCGAGGATGCTCACTGCGCCGGCGTGCTGGCGGCGGAATTGGGCGCGGAGGGCCACCGGGTTCTTGTGCTGGCCTCCGGACAGGACGTATGCGAGGCGGCTGCGGCTGAATCGCCCGCGCTGGTGTTTCTGGACATGAAACTTGCGGTATTCAACGGATTGGAAACCAGCCGCATGATCCGCGACGATCCGAATTCGCCGCCTCGATTACCGATCTATCTGCTGGTGGATGTTCCTCCGGACGCGCATGTTCTCGACAAGGCCGGCCTGACGGGTTTTTTCCCCAAGGTCCACGAGACGCGGCAGGTGCGCGATCTGCTGGCCTTCCACGCCGTATAGTCAGGGATGGAAATGAACGGAACGGACACAACGATCGGCATCGAACCGCCGGCACGAACGCCAAACGCCGCGACGCCGGGCCATGAACCGACTTGCCTAAGCGGCCGGGCGCAGACCCTTCAATTCCTGCTGCTGCTTTCGATAAGCGCGGTTGTTTTGGGCGCCAACATCGGCGGATACAGTCTTTGGGCGCCGGACGAGCCGCGTTTCGGCCAGATTGCCCGCGAAATGCTCCAGTCGGGCGACTTTCTGGTTCCGCGTGTCAACGGCGAACCGTACAAGGAAAAACCCCCGCTCATTTTCTGGCTGGTCGCGGCCGTATCATGGCCGTTCGGTGACGTTTCCGAGGCCACCGCGCGCATTCCACCCGTGTTTCTTGGCGTGATCACCGTCGCGATGGCTTACTGGCTCGGACGGCGGCTTTACGGACACCCGACGGGTCTTTGGGCCGGCGCAATCCTGATGACCAGCGCCCTGTTTTTCCGCGAAGCCCGCTCAATGCGGACGGACATCCTGCTGACGGCGTGCATCATGGCCTTTTTCTGTGCGCACCAGGCATGGACCGGTTCAAGGCGCACGCGCTGGCTTGTCGCGATGTATGCCGCGCTGGGCGCGGGACTCCTGGCGAAAGGCCCGCCCGCGCTCGTATTTCCCGCCCTGTATCTCGTCGCGTTTTATTGGCGGCGCTGGAAAGACGCGCGCGGTTTGCATCCGGTGATCGGCCTTGCCGTGGCGCTGGCCCTTGTGCTGGCATGGTACATCCCCGCCCGCATGGCCGTGGCCGGCATGGCCGATGCGCACGCGACCACAAACGTCGGCCAGGAAGCCTATCGCCAGATCGTCGGACGCCTTTTCACCGGCGTGTCGCATCCGCGCCCGCCGTGGTACTACCTTGTCAACGTTCCGGTAAGCCTGCTGCCGTGGACATTGCTGCTGCCGTGGGCGATCCCGTGGGCATGGCGAAACCGGCGCGATCCTTCGACGCGCACGCTCCTGTGCTGGATTGTGCCCGCGTTTGTATTCTTTTCGATCAGTTCCGGGAAACGGGAGATGTACCTGCTCCCGGCCTATCCGGCCATGGCGATTCTCATCGCCCGCGGCGCGTGGGATCTTGCAATCGGCGATCACGCCGTTTGGCGGCGCCGCACGACATGGGCATGGTGTGTCGTTTTGCTCCTTCTCGGCGCGGCGCCGTTCGCTTTGCTCGCAACGAAACACCGCGATCTCTGGACGCCGGATCTTGTTCTGTTCGGCGTGGCCGCGATGGCCTGCCTGGTCCATGCGCTCTGGGCGCTGAGGCGTGAAACGCGCGCCGGATCGGCGGATCGGACGGGGGAAGCCTGTCGCGCCGGCCTGTTTCCCCAGCGGCTGGTCTTCCTCCACTTTGCCATCCTTGCCGTCATGGGCGCCCATGTCGGCTTTCCCATGATTGACGCGCGCAAGAGTCCGAGCGCCTTGTGCGAGCCCGTGCGCCGGCTTGCCGAGGCGGGTAAGACGTTTCGCCTGTATTCAGCCGGATTCACGAGCGAGGAATACATCTTCTATTCCAAGCATTTCCGCAAGGAAGTCCTGAATGCGGCGTACAGCCTTCCTGAAATCACGGGAAAGGCGCGTGACGATCTCGATGAAAGACAGCAACGGATGCGCGGCGCCGTCGAAAAGGCGCTGGACAACATTTCCGTGGCCGATTTGGCTTCGCCGACCGGCGATGAACGCGCCGCCATTGCCGCCGCCGTGCATGACGCCATTCGATCCGCCGAAGAAGATCCCGTCTTGGCGAATGCCTACGAAAAGGCTTCCGACGCCGCCTGCGCCGCTTTCATGAACGAATTCATTCAACCCGGCCCCGCGTTTCTGTATGTCGAGCCGCGCAATTGGAAGCGTCTGCTTCTTCACATGCCGGTGGATGCCGAATGCCGCATCCTGCGCCATCGTCCCATCGGTTCGCGCACCATTCTGCTCGTGGCGAACAAGGCCGGGGTTGTCTTGGATGAGGCGGAATGAGGTGTGATCGGATGTTTTGCCTGTTACATGGGAACCACATACGTTGACGAGGCAGGAGGATATTGCCATGATCGAAAAACTGGCGATTGACGGCGGGCCGAAATCGTTGGAGGGGCCTTTGCCCCCGTGGCCTTGTTTCGACGAGGCGGCGATTGCGGCGGCGACGGACACGTTGCGGAGCGGCAAAGTCAACTATTGGACCGGCTCGCGGGGAATGGATTTCGAGAAACGGTTCGCGGCGTGGCAGGGGTCGAAGTTCGCCATCAGCACGACGAACGGCACGAGCGCGCTGCACACGGCATTGGCCGGACTCGGGATCGGTCCGGGCGATGAAGTGATCGTGCCGAGTTACACCTTTATCGCGAGTTCGTTTTCGATCGTGCAGGCGGGCGCGGTTCCACGGTTCGCGGACGTCAACCGCGCCGATCACTGCATCAGCGTCGAATCGGCGGAAAAGCTCGTCACGAAACGGACGAAGGCGATCATGCCGGTCCATCTGTACGGCAACGTCGTGGACATGGATCCGATTCTCGATTTCGCGAGGCGGCACAACCTGTTCGTCGTCGAGGACAACGCGGAGGCATTCGGCGGCGAGTACAAAGGCCGAAAAACGGGCAGCATCGGCCACGTGGGCGCGTGCAGTTTCTGCCAGAACAAGACGTTTACGACGGGCGGCGAGGGCGGCATGGTCACCACGGACGACGAAGAGGTCGCATGGCGCTGCCGGAGTTTCCGCGATCACGGCTACGACGTGCGCGAGCGCCTGCGCCTGCTCGAAATGGAACAGAAGCTGCCGTACATCCACAACAGGGTCGGCTGGAATTACCGCATGACCGAAATGCAGTCCGCCATCGG
>DAOTMJ010000057.1 GCA_035450225.1 Candidatus Hydrogenedentota bacterium | reverse complement strand
TACCAGAATTATTGTCCCACGAATCAAACGAATGCGGCAAGTGTGTCTCCGACCGCGGCGGTGCGCCGGTCCTGCGGAGGGCGGGAGTACAAGCGCGAAGAGTGACCGGCTTGTGGGTGTTGCCCACGTTGGAGAGGCTCGCCTTGGAAATCCTATACGGCCAGCGTCATGAGCTCGCGCACCGTCGGCATGGACGCAAGGAACTTGTCGAAAAGGCCCGGAATCTCGTGGCTGGTAATATTGGTCAGTTGCCACACCTCATCGTCCACGACGGCAACGGCATTTTCGTCCACGGCCAGACCGGCGGTAATGCACAGATAATCCGCAATGCCGATCATCGCCCCTACCTGCTGGTACATGCGGACATTCGACCGCCGCAGATCGTGGTGGCAGGCAATCCCGTCCGAAATGCCGTCGGGCAGTTTCCATTTCTGCGCCAGCCGAGCCCCCACTTCGGCGTGATCCACGCCGATGATCTCTTTTTCGGCGACATGCGCCGGCATGTGCTCCTTTTGGCAAAGCCGGGCCACCTTAACGCACTCCTCGGGTAAAAACTCGTCCAAAATGACTTTACCGATGTCGTGCAACAGCCCGCACACGAACGCCTCCTCGCCGGATTGAACCTGCGGATTGGGATGGCCGCTCTCGACCAGCACGCGCATGGCCGCGCCGCTGAATGCGCTATGAATAAAAAAGCCCTCGACGCTTCCTTTCATGATATCAAACACCGTTGCCGTGAACGCGAGATTTTTGATGACCTTAATGCCCAGCAGAACCACGGCATGCTCGATGGTGCCCACCTGCTGGCGAAGCCCGTAGTAGGCGGCGTTGACCAGGCGAAGCGTTTTCATGGCAAGCGGCGGATCGGACGAAATGGCTTGGGCCACGGCCGACAAGGCGCATTGAGGATCGTTGACCAGCCGCATGATGTGCGCAACGGTTCCGGGCAGACTGGGAAGGGTCACCACCTCGTCCAGCAAAGTGTCTATATCATAGGTTTTGTTCACGATTCGCCGATATCGGGTGGTTTCGGCAGGCCGCTGCCGCCAAAGGCGCGCTCCTGCATGCAAAGAATTTCAATCACATGGGCCGGATGAATCAGATTAAGCGCCATCGAAAGGGGAAGGGTTTGAACAGCCCCCCCCGCTTCCCCGGGCAAAACAACAATCGCCCCTTTCGGATTTTGCCGCGCGCCAACAAGAACAATATTGGCTTGCCGGTTGTCCAGCAAGGTTAAACGTCCGACCCTGCCTGCTCCCTGTTTTTTCCAAAAGACTGGCTGACTCAGAAGATAAACTCCGGTTCGAGGACCGCCTCGTAATTCACTTCCCGGTCGGAAAAGGGAAACGACACCACTTCGAACACGCCTGTCGAGGTGCGCATGACCGCGCGGGCCGTACCCAACACGGGCGCCACGCCCAACAGGTACTGCAACGGTTTTCCCTGCTTGAGTTTTTTATCAAACGTGACGGGAATTTCCGCCCAACCCAACATGACATTCGACAAGCCCCGGCCCAATTTCGTCAAGGCTTTTTCGATGCCGGTCGTGCGAGGCAAATCGTCATCCGGATCAAAACTTTGGGCCACCCCCGGCGCCATCCCAAACACCAGCGCCGCCACCAGAATACCCACAATCGCCCCCAAATACAATCGCTTTTTCGTATCCACCGGGTCATCCTCCTGCCTAAAGGAATACTGGCAAAGATGTTATGTGCCGTCCAAAGTTTATCATAACCCGGCAAATCTGTCAATGTTTTTCAAATGCCGGTCACTAAGCCCGAATCAACTCGGGGAAAAACAAACCATTCCGGCGTTTTTTCACTGTTCAACGTGATCGCGCAATGGCCTTGAGCGCCTTTTCGTATTTGTCGGTAACGACCTCCCAAAGATATTCTTCCTTAATGCGTTCAACAGCCTTACGCCGATATTCGGCCACCGCTTCGGGATGATCCAGCAATTCCTGTAGTCGCGCACGAAGACTTTCCGGCGTCAAATCATAGACCACGCCGCTGCCGTTCTTCACGGCATAGGCGTTGTCGGGCGTGTTAAGCGTAACGCAGCACGTTCCATAACCCATGGCCTTGAGCAGACCAAGACTCGTGCCGCCGGGCTGGTTGCCGTGCAGCAGCGCATAGCAGCCGCAATGCAGTTCCTTGACATGGGCGGGATCGTAAATGCCGCCCGGAAAAACAATCCGGGGATCTTTTGTCGAATGGATGACACTGGCCGCATAGGCGCCGTCCTGCTCGCTGCCGCCGCCCATGAACAGTTTCTTGTCGGTCTTCAAGCCCTCGAACGCCTTGATGATGACTTCACAACTGTTTTCCGGGACAAAACGGCTCAGAAACAGAAAATAACCGTCTTTTTCAAGACCGTACTGTTTGATGATATCGGGATTCTCGGACGTTTCGACGGGCGCCCCATTGGGAATATACAGCGGTTCACGGCGATACCGGAAATGGCTCGCATAGTAGTCGCGCACGCTGACGGCGTCAATAATCATCTGGTCCGCCAGACGCGACGCAACCCGCGCGTTGAAATGGATGAACCATTTCGCGAAGCCTCCCCATTTCTTGCGTTTCCAGTCGAACCCGTCGGGATTGAGCGCCACGGGACATCCAAACAGTTTCGGAATGGCGCACAGCGTTCCGATGCCGGGATTGAATGCCAAGATGACATCCGGCTTTTCCTTGATCAACGCATGCCAAAATGCAAGAAAACTGTGGGAATACGTATCCGTGGCTTTTGTCTTGATACGCGGCAACTCGATGCGCCGGATCCCGCGGCATTCGGGTGTTCCATCGTCCGGAGAGCCCCTCCGGCAATAGCAAATGACCTCGTGGCCGCGTTCGACAAGCCGCGCACCGACCTCCTCGCCACAGGTTTCCAGACCGCCATAACGCGCCGGCACGCCCCGAATGCCCAACATGACTATCTTCATGGCTGTTCCTCCATATTACGGAGACCCTTTATGTCGTTTAAATCCTTTAGGTCCTTTTCCCTGTGACGTCTCGTACATCCTCGACGACATTTATTTCTTTGGCGCATCATACCCTCTCAATATCTGTCGGGTCAATGAAAATTATTGACAAATTCAAGCGGCTGGGATATTATTCTCTTGACTGGTGGAAAATGCAGGCGCTTGGCCTGCAAGTGGCCACGCGAAAGCCGAAACTGCCGGTCGTTTGTGCAATAAACATTCGTAGAAAGTAAACGATGGCAACAAGCCGCAAGAGCGAGGCGGAAGTCAGGGAAAGTCTGGCGCTGGATGTCGCCGAAGCGCGCAAGCGGCTTGGCGAAAAACGGTTTTGGCTGCTGAAGCAGTGGGTTGAAGACGTAAACGGGGCTTATGAGGCGGCCATTGCCCCCTACGTGAACGGGCGCACATGGTTATTGGACGCCGGCTGCAGCCGGGGCGATCCGGATATTCCTTCCGTGCAAAGGGCGGGATTTTCGGTGGGTTGCGATGTGGACCTCGCGGGACTGCGCGGCAACATGCTGGTATGCGATCGTGTACAGTCGCCGCTGGATGTGCTCCCATTCGCGGACAATGCGTTCGACGTGATTATCTGCAAATTCGTCGTGGAACATTTGAAAACGCCCGCGAAGACCTTCGCCGAATTTGCGCGCATTCTGAAACCGGGTGGCGCGGCCATCGTTTTGACGCCGAACGCGCTGAGTTTCTTCACCATGATTTCGCAGGCCATTCCTTTTCGACTCAAGGCGCTGTTGAAGAAACACATGTTCGGCGGATACGAGGAAGACACGTTTCCGACGTGGTACTACGCGAACCGGCGCGGCCAGTTGGATCGGCTGATGCGCGAGGCGGGCTTGCGGACGGCGAGGCTGGACCTTCTGGGCGGCATGTGGATCTTCTTCATTTTCAACAAACCGCTGGCATTGCTGGTGCGCTTCTTCGAACGCATACAGTTGAAGACGCCGGGATTGCGAAATTTCAGCACCTATTTGATGGGCGTTTGGGAGAAACCTTAGCGAATGGACTGGCAGGGACGCAAGGTATTGGTAACGGGCGGTGGTGGATTTGTGGGCAGCCATCTAGTCGAACGGCTCTTAAGCCTTGGGGCGCGCGTCCGCGCGACCGTTCACGGCGATGAAAACTATCACTTGGGATTTCTGGGTGTCGCGCGTGGACAATGGCCGGATCGGCTTGAAGTCCGGGGCGGTGATATCCGTGACGCCGCCTTCGTCCGTGCCTGTGCGGCGGACATGGACACGGTGTTTCATTTGGCCGCCGTAACCAGCGTGGCCTATTCATACACGCATCCGGAAGAGACCATCGCCACTTGCGTCATGGGCACGCTCAATGTGTGCGAGGCGGCCCGCGAAGCAAACGTGCGCCGGATGATTTACACCTCGTCGGCGGGTGTCTACGGCGACGCCGAGGGCGGCGCGCCCATTACGGAGGATCACCCCGTCCGCGGCTGCAACCCCTACACCGCGGGCAAACTGGGCGGAGATTTCGTGGCTGAAACCTATCATCGTTCCTACGATCTGCCCGTGGCGACGGTCCGCCTGTTCAATGCCTACGGGCCGCGCATGGGACGCTATCTGATCATGCCCACCATCATCCAGCAAGCACTGCGCAATCCGGTCATTCGGCTGGGCGATCTGACGCCCACGCGGAATTTCACCTTTGTGGAAGACATCGTGACGGCGTTCGTCCGCATGGCCGAGGAAGATGCGGCCATCGGGCAGGTAGTTCACTTCGGTTCGCCGGCCACCGTGTCCATGGGCGACTTGGCGCGAAAGATCTTTGCGATTATGGGACGGGATGTTCGCATCGAGACGGACGCCTCGCGGCTGCGTCCCGGGAAAAGCGAGATCCGCCAAGTCATCGCGGATTGTACGAAAGCACGAAACCTGTTACAGTGGGAACCGCGCGTGACGCTGGACGAGGGACTTGCACGCACCATCGAGTGGATTGCGGCGGGCGGTTATGAAAAGGAAACAACAGGCCACCGGTCATAAACGGGAACGTGGTTGATGGAATCGAACGGTAAATACCAAGGAGTAATCCTCGCGGCGGGACACGGCTCGCGCATGGGGCCGTTCGGCAAGATGTTTCCAAAACCCATCGTGCCCATCTGCAACAAGCCCTTGCTCGCGTACCAAATGGAATACATGCGCCAAATCGGCATCGAAGACGTCCTCATCGTAATAGGCCATCTGGGCTATCGAATTACGCAGGTCCTCGGCGACGGATCGCAATTCGGCGTCCATATCCGTTACGTGGAACAGGAACGGCGCCTGGGAATCGCGCATGCCGTCGGCCAACTCGAACCCTATATAAAACATCCATTCATGCTGTTTTTGGGCGACATCTTCTTCGAATTGCCCGATTTGCGCGAAATGGTCAATGAAATGGAACAGCATGGGGCGAGCGCCGTCTTGGCGGTAAAGGAAGAAACCGATCCGGAAGCGGTGAAACGCAACTTTGCCGTCATACAACGCGAGGACGGATCGGTGCGGCGCGTCATCGAAAAACCGCGGCACCTGCCCAACATGCTCAAGGGCTGCGGGTTGTACCTGTTCGATTTGCCGATTTTCGACGCTATCCGGCGGACGCCGCGCACGGCAATGCGCGACGAATACGAATTGACGGATTCGATTCAAATTCTGATAGACTACGATTATCCGGTCCGTGTGTCGCCCGTGGTCGAGTGGGACATCAATGTCACGTACATCGGCGATCTGATCCGGTGTTCGCGGCACGTGCTCGAAAAGACCGGACGGCGATCGCTGGTCGGATCCCGGTGTCGGTTGGCCGAAGGCGTCCAATTGTGCGAGTCGGTGCTGGGCGACGACGTGACGGTGGAAAAACCGATCCGGCTGGAACGTTGTGTGGTATTGTCCGGAGTTGACTTACGCGGCGAAGAGGATTATTGTGATTGCGTGATAACCCGGGATGGCGTGCTTCGCGCATTCCAGGAGGCGTGACCGTGCGGTGGGTGTTGAGCGGAAGGCAAACGTGGCTTTGGGCGACGGGACTGGTTTTGTCCAGTTTTACGGCGCTGGGCCTAGAGCCCCTTTTGCACGGCATGCCGCTGGATGAACGTAACCGTCTTGAAATCAAGCAGATCGGCGGCCATCTCACGATCTCGGTGATTTCGCGCAACCGGCTGCCGCTGACCACACCATGGGAAGTGGACGGGCACCAAGTGCAACGCGTCACCGAACGCACTGAACTGGCCACGATAAACTCGGAAGTCCTTGTTCCCGCCGCACCGAATTATTTGTCAAATCCCGGGGACCTTTACAGAATAACGGTGGATGGTGTATGCTTTACTCCGCCGTATCACAGCGTGCGGGAAGTAAAAGCGGAAGAGGCCCGCGCCTACCTGTACAGCGAGTTCGTCAAATTGCAGGGCCGGCTTGATGGCATACCCCGTGAAGCGATGCGGCGTGCGGCAGGCGTTTCGCTGGCCGTCCTGAACAAGGCGGGGCGCCTTCCAGGCGAACTTTCGACGACCGTGCTGAGGAGTAAAGCGGGGATAACCCGGTTCGGCGGCGAAAAGTTGGAGAAGCGAAAGACAACCGTGGCGCCGGTGGGCTGGAAAACATCGGCGGCGGAACAAGGGTTGCCGGACCTGCCGCCCGGAACGGCGCAGCCGGACAACGAGAAAGGGATCGAACGGAAATGAAGAGTGAACGGGCGGATACGTTCAACTTCGATTGCCGGTTTAGGCTACAAGTGGAAGGGGACGAAGAACACATGGTTCGCTATCTGGAACGCAATCGAGACCCCGTGAAAAAGACCGGTCTGCGTGCAGGCGGGTCGCGTTTGTGCCTCATTGCCGTGGCTTTGACGCTAGCATGGTGGGCGTTCGGAGCCGTGGCGGTAGACAACGCCGACACTTCCGAACACAAAGCCCCCCCAAGGGCCAAGGGAGACGGGATTATCCTGCTCGACCCGAAAACGGGCAAAGAGGTTCCCATCTCGGCGGAAGAGGTCGCCAAACTGGGCGGCGAGAATCCGCCCTATCTGCTGCAAGTCGGCGATGGCATCGGGGTGGCGTTCCGAATTGCCACCTTGCGCGAGAATCAACCCCACTGGGACTACAAACTCGAAATCGGCGACCAGATGGAAGTGCGCCTGACTGCGGACACGCGCGGCAATAGTGAATACCTGATAGACGTGGGCGATGTCATCGCGATCGGTTTCTTGGATAACTGGGAACTGAGCGTCACGCGAACCGTCCGTTCGGATGGCCGCATCACCGCGCCGGAAATAGGCGACGTCGAGGCTGCCGGCAAGACCCCGTCGCAGCTTCGCGCGGACTTGACCGCGCTTTACGACAAATCCGGGCTGCTCCAGGGCGAGCCGCGCCTGACGGTCAATGTGGATTTCATAAACGTGGACCGCTTGGACAACATAAGCCGCCAAGTGGCGGTACGCGCGGACGGCGCCATCCGCCTGCCGGGATTGGCCGCCGATGTGCGCGTGGCGGGTCTCACGGTCGGCCAAGCGTGCGAAGCCATCAAGGCGGAAGCCTCGAACGTGTTGCGCAACCCGCCGCTGGTCAGCATCAATGTCACGCCCGCGATTAATCAAACGCTGGCCGAAATGCGCGGCGTGGCAACGGTCCAACCCGACGGGAAAATCTCGATACCGAGCCTGCCGCCGGTTCAAGCGGCGGGATACAACATCGAGGAATTGAAACTTGAACTAGCGAAGGCGTCTGCGGGACTTTGCTTCAATCCCATCGAGCCGATGGTCAATCTGGCCCGTATGACAGGTTCGCGTTTCTACGTCGGCGGCGAGGTCCGCATGCCGGGCGTCTATCCGCTCGATGCCAGCCCGACCGTCTTGCAAGCCCTGCTCATTGCCCAGGGACTGACGAAGGATTCGCGCATGAAAAGCGTGATTGTGATGCGACGCAACCCGGAAGGCGGAAAACCGTTCATCCTGAAGACGAACCTCAAAACAGCCGTATCGAAGGGCTACACCGAGAACGATTTCCCGTTGCGTCCATTTGACGTGGTGTTTGTCCCGCTCAAGAGCATTGCCATTGCCACCCGGTTCGTGGACAATTACATCAACCAACTTGTTCCCTTCGACAACGGCCTCGGCATCACGGCCAATTACTATATGAACACACAGAAGAGCATTGTGGATTCGACGAGCCGCAGCATAGTGGATTCGACAAGCCGCAATTTCAATTTCAACACGGGTTTCACGGGGATTAGCGACGTCTTCTCCCCGACCACCACGACAAGGTAGGAATCGGACAATGGATACGGACCGGGCAATTAAACACGCCCAGTTCTTAGGACGAAGGAGATAACGGGGACCCATGAAGCAACGTCAGATATTCCTACGCGATATCCTGGCCATCTTGTTCAAGCGGAAGCTCTTGATCGTGTCGTTTGCGATACTGGTTTTCGCGATCGTGTTCGTGGGCAACTATGTCTGGCCTCCGACATACGAGTCATCCGCACGGCTTCGCCTGACGCGCGGACGCGAGGTCTATCAGACCGATCCCTCCGTCATGAAGAGCCAGGAAAACATCGCGATGATTCAGATGGGCCAGCAGGATGTCAATTCCGAGATTGACGTGATCCGAAGCCGCGATGTGCTCGAGCAGGTCGCCAAGGACATGGGCCTCGATCAACCCCAACCGCCGGCAAAAAATGTCCTGCGGCAAGTCTACCGGACCGTCAAGAAAGCATATCTGGAAGGATTGTATTATCTTCAGATCAAATCGCGTCCGACCCCCATCCAGGCGGCCATCGAAAAACTTACCGACGCCATCGTGGTCGAACCGGTTCGCGATTCGTTTCTCATCGACGTGCGGTGCCGCCTCGGCGAACCGAACATGGCGCACGACGTGCTGGCGCATTTGCTGGACGTGTATGTCCAAAAGCGCGTGGCGGTCTTCTCAAACACGAAAAACAGCCCGTTTTTCCAAGAACAGATGGACCATGCCTCCGAGGCGCTGAAAAACGCGCAGGCCGCGCTCGACGAATTCCGCGCCATGAACCAGATCGTCAATGTCGAGGGCGAAAAGCAACTCCTCCTGCAACAGGACACCGAACTGAAACGGCTGCTGTCGCAGATGCAGGAAACCGAAACGGCTGCGGAATCCGTGGGCGACAACGTGTCCGAGAGCGCGTTGACCGAAATCCTGTCCCGCCAGACCGGCTCTCCGGTCGTGACGGAAATGCAGATGCGCCTGCTGGAATTGCTGGCGGAACGCAACCGCCTCAGTAAAACGCTGGGCCCGAAACATCCAAACCTAATCCGAAGCAACCGCGAAGTGGCGGAAGCCCTCAACAATCTCAAAGGCGCCATCCAGGAAGTCAAGCGGACCACCGAAGCCAAACTGGCCGAGATAGGCGAACGCTTGGCGAACCTGAATTCCGTCGTTTCGCAACTGGAAAATCTGGACCGCGAGGTCAAGATCCATTCCGCGTCGCTGGAGTATTACAAGCAGAAGTTCGAGGAATCGCGCGTCATGGACGCGATGGCGCAGGAACAGATCTCGAACGTCAAGGTCGTGTCCTCGCCAACGATGCCGGTGGATCCGATCAAGCCGAAGAAACTGTTCAACCTTGTCTTTGCGTTGATCGCGGGGATCGTGGGCGGACTGGCGCTGGCCTTCTTCCTTGAATATCTCGACCACGGGATCAAAACCCCGGAAGATGTCGAATGTTATCTGGAAGTCCCGCTTTTGGCCTCATTCTTCCGCGCCCCGAAAGGCCGGCTGAATCCCAAGGAACTCGAACGGCTCTGTACGGCCCTGGAGTTCATCAACCCGGAATCGCCGGTAAAACTCGTTCAGGTGACGAGCGCCGTGGGCGGCGAAGGCGCGCAGAGCGTGGCGCGCGCATTGGCCGAAACCCATGCCCGCGATTCGGGCGGACAGGTCCTCTTGGTTGATTTCGTGGGCGGACCGGGCCAGAAAAAAGCTGCGGGCGGCATGGGCATGATTGATGTCCTGACGGATCAGACCGTCCTCGACGACGCGCTGATCTCCGACGGCAACTTGTTCATTTTGGAACGCGGCACGCAGTCGGAAATTCCACTTTACATGTGGAACTCGCCCCGCATGGCCAGTTTCTTGGACGAATTGCGGCAACGCTTCACCTTCGTGGTCTTCCATCTCGGTTCGGTGCTGCAAACGGCCGAGACCCTGCGGCTGGCGCGTTCCGTTGACGGAACGGTCATTGTCATTCGATCGGACAGCACACGCCGGGAAGTGGTCGGACGCGCAATTGACATGCTGCGCGAGGCCAAGGGCAAGGTGTTCGGCGCGGTCCTGACCGAGCGCAAGCAGCAGATTCCGCAGGCAATCTACCGGCGCATCTAAAACGCCGGACCTGATAGCTCTTGCCGGGGCGGGCCGTGGGGTCCGCCCTGTTTTTCTTGCGTGGGAACCGTGAGGGTGTGCGAAGTGCGGGCACGCGGCGCAATGGCGGAGTATTCGGTCGTTATACCCGTCCACAACGAGGCGCATGGCATTGCGAACTTGCTGCGCGAAGTACGGGCCGTCCTTGCCGGTTTGGGCGTTCCCTACGAAATTATCGTCGTGGATGATGGCAGCACAGACACGACATGGACGCTTGTGCAGGAAGCGGCCAAGGCCGGGGATGTCTTCGGGTACCGGCTGAACCGCAATTTCGGGCAACAGGCGGCGATTTGCGCCGGACTCGCCAAAGCGAGAGGCAACGCCATAGCGATTATGGATGGCGACGGTCAAGACCCCCCGGAAGTCCTCCGCGCACTCTTCGACAAATGGCAAAAGGGATGCGACGTCGCCTACGGGGTCCGCCGCGGACGCAAGGAAGGTTTCTTGCGCCGGGCCTGCTATTATGCCTTTTACCGCATTCTGGGTTACCTGGCCGACACGCCGATTCCCGCCGACAGCGGCGATTTCGCCGTAATCGATCGCAAGGTCGCCGAGTTTATCCTCTCCATCAACGATCGCGCACCGTTCATTCGCGGTTTGCGCGGGTGGTATGGCGGACGGCAGGAATCCGTTCCCTATGATCGGCCCGCACGGCGAACCGGCCGCACGAACTGGTCGTGGTTCGCCATGATCGGTTTCGCCGTCAACGGCATCACCTCCTTCTCGAAAGTGCCGTTGCGCCTCGCGATTTACATGGGCGGCTCAATCGCCATGGCCGCGTTCGCCTTTGGAACATTCATCGTGGTGCGCAAACTGGCCTTCGGCGCCGTCCCTGCCGGCGGCAGTCAGGGATGGACTTCGCTGGCCACGCTCGTGGCGTTCCTGGGTGGATTGAACCTCTTTATGCTCGGCGTGGTCGGGGAATACATCGCCCACATTTTCGATGCCGCCAAGCGTTTTCCCGTCTATCTCATCGCGGAATCCACTTCGCGGGAAACCGATTGATCGCGGCGCGATGTACGCCAGGGCCAAATGAGCATCACCGTGCCCAGCAGACTGAGGAAAAGCCATATCACGAGGTGCGGACCCGCCGGATACGGGTTGCGATAGCCCGGCAAGGGTATTTCAAACCATCGGGCATGCCACCACGCCGGAAAGAAATGCGAATTTTCGTACCATGGGTAAAACCACAGAAAATTTCCATGCGATATGAAATCGAAAAACAGATGGGAGAATCCGCCGATACACACGCCCGCGACGGCCTGCCGCACACGGGTAAACGGCATCTTTTCGGGATTGCGCGCCCCCAGGATCCATGCGGCAACCTTGGCCCCCGACCCGGCGCGATTCAGCAGAATGCCGAGCCGAACGGCCGTCCAGTAAAGCAGCAGGCCCGCCGGCAGAACCAGCAGAAAAAGGCCCACGAGCGTATGGCCGTACCACTGCCCCAATCCCCCCCGAAAAACTCCCGCGATTCCGTCAACCACATCGGGCGTGGCGGCGCCGATGCACAGCGCGGGCGCATTGAAACGGTGGGGCCAACGGCGCCAGAGCGGCGCAATAAGCCCCTGGTGCGAGGGAAACGCCAATGGCATGCGGGGGTTCCTCCCGATGGATTCCGCCGGGAAACGCTACATCACTTCTTCTTCGCCGTGTTCGCCGCCCTCTTCGTCGCCGATGCCGGGAGTCACGGCATACGATTCCAGGATGCGGTCAATCTTGCGCATGCGAAACCAGAGGAACGGCACGTTTTTCATCCGCGCCATGACCCGGTTTCCCTGGGCGGACCTGACTTCGATATCGCCCGCAAACAAAAGCGCCAATTCAAACGCGTCCTTGTAACTGGCCGACACGCCCTTGGCGCCCCGCCCCAACGAGGTGGTGCCCCGAAACGCCGCGTAATGGACGATCTCGTTCTGCGAAAACACCCATTTGTCGTTGAGATGCGCGGCGGCAATCATGATCAGATAGACAACCGACAGAAACAGACTAATCAAAAAGCCGAGATCCCGCGAATACCCCGGCTGCAAATGTGTAAAAAAATGGCCGATGTGATCGAAAAGGAAGAATCCCTTGGCGCCCCGCAGCCACAACACGAAAAACCAGACCGCCGCAATCACCGCAATCCAGAATACCGCCATGTTCCGGCTCACGTCCACACCCATGGTCAACACGACGATCACGAACACGATCACGTAGATCCATGCCTCCGTTTTCGGCGAGAGCCAACCGAACCGGTCCGTAATCCAAAACAGGTATCCCAACAAAATGATCGGCCAGACATAGACAAGCGCGGGATACGAGTAGATGACCGCTCGTTCTTCCCGCGGTTTGGCGGATTCGATTCGGACGCGCGTTTCGACTTTGGGTTCCTGCGCGGCCTCAATGGGCGGCGCGGATTCCGGGCTGTTCGGTTCCATACGACGAGTCTCCTTTTGTATTGATTGTCCGTCATGCCCGCGGGGCAAATCAATTGTCCCGCTGCGGCGGCAAATCCCGCGGGATGGACAAGGTTTCGCGTATTGCGTCCGTCGCCGCTTCGCGGATGACGGCGGTTATTTCGCCGGGAACGATTTTGATGACGGCATACGAAGCCGGCTGTCCCCGGTGGATTCGCGCCGTGAGATGGCCGGGATTGATGTAAAACGTTCTTCCCAGGATTGCCAGATTCGGCTTGTGGGTATGGCCTGTCAAGACGATATCGGCAGCCCGTTCAATATGGCGCAGATCCTTTTCCGCATGTACACCGGCCACCGTGACGCCATCGAACGTCTCGTGGATGCGCCGGGGAATCCGTGCATCGTGATATTCCGGACACCAGAGTCCGGGAACCATGCGGACATCGTATCCCGCCTGTGACAATTCGACGGCATCGCGATAGTCGTCGCCAAGATGAAAGATGATTTCCGCCGAAAAAAGGCGCGCCATCGAAGCGGCTACCGACCGCATCAAATCGGTGTTGCCGTGCGTATCGCTCATCACGCCGAGAATCATGCCGGCATCACGCAAGGCCCGCGGTGGTGAATGCACGGAAGCATCTCCACTATTTCCTTTATCTCCTTGCCTCCATTTCTTGCCCATGCATTATCGGCGACACGCACACTAAAGATCCTCCGAGTCGGGCCGATAAATGAAACGTGAAGACCCCAGAGAATTGAAGTTGTATCGAGGTTCGGCGTTGAGCGCCCAATCCCAGCGCCACGTGTCCTGCGCCGGACATTCGGGGTCCTTACCTCCTTTGAGTGCGCCATGACGTCCCGTTGTGGCGCTCTTCTCTTTTTGGGGATCATCCGTTTTTCCGTCCTTCGCCAACTCCTTGTCGTGCCCGTTACCGGCGCAGCAAGGATCACGGTTTGGTCGTTCTGGCGCGAATCCAGGAAACGATTTCACCGATAAATGTCTCTTTTTCGCAATCGTTGAACAATTCGTGATACCCGCCCTCGAATAGTTTCAATGTTTTGTCGTCCGACCGCGATCGCGCGTAGAGTTGGCGGCTGCCGTTCACATCGCAGAGGCGGTCGGCCGTGCCGTGAAGCGCCAGCCACGGCAACACGACGTCTTCCATGCGCGACTGGATGCAATTGGCGGCGCGGGTCATTTCGGCGCCGGTTCTTGCCATGATCCGGCCGTGGTACACCAGCGGGTCGGAAACGTAACCGCGCACCGCTTCGGGATCGCGGGAAATTGCATCCGTATCCAGGGGCAACACGGCCAAGCGTGGGAGCAGTGCGCCGACGACGCCCGATATGCGCTGGAGAAACGGCGACACGTCGTCGCTGACTTTCAGCAGCGGACTGCTCAGGATAATGCCGGCGAGCGACGGTTTCCGCGTAGCCGCGTACAGGGCGACAATCAAACCGCCCATGCTGTGCCCCATGACAAACAACGGAAGGCCGTCGAATTGGCCGCGAACCGCCTCGGCATACCGCGCCACATCGTCCACCAGCCGATCGAACGAGGCAATGTACGCCCGCTTGCCCGGCGATGCGCCGTGTCCGCGCAGATCGATCGCGAAAACGGCGAAACCGGCCCGCGTCAAATGCGACGCGGTCCATGTGTACCGGCCGCCGTGATCCGCGTAGCCGTGGACAAGAAGGACGGCGCCTTCCGGCGGCGCGTCCGGCATCCATTGGCGCGTGTGCAGTTCCGTCCCATCGGGCGTGATGAAACGCGATGCCGTTTCATTCATGGCTGCTTCCCCTTTCCAACAGTCTCGACGATGCAGGATCCGCCGTGGGCGCGCGCATACGCCAGAATGAGTTGTGCCGACATGCCATAGGCCTTGACGCCGCCTTTGACACGGTTGGCTTTCAGATAAAGATCGTTGACGCGGTGCTGCACGCGGCTGACGCGTCCCGCATACGCTTTCGCGAACGCGTTGCAGGCGTCCACGTCGCGCTGGACGCCCGGATGGCGCTCCGCCAGCAGCGCCTTGCCGCGTTCGGGCGCGCGGGCAATCAACTCAGACAAAAAACGCCGTTGCGCCGTGAGATAGGCCGAGTATTGCAGATAAGGATGCTTGCTCGAGGCGCACACAAGATATCCGAAGAAATTGGCCTCGTCCTCACTGGTGATGCCGCGCTGATGGGCCTTCTCGTGCGCAATCACTTCGGGCAGCGTACAGTCGGGCATCTTCCGGTTGTAATTCGCCTCGCCGGTGAAGGGACAATACACGCCGAGAATCAATGTGTAACACATGATCTCCGAAAAGAAGACCGGCTTTGCCGGCCCGCGCGACACCGCAAACGACCAATGCAAGCCGAGATCCTTGGCGACACGCCGGTACGCGCCGTCAATGGCCATGTTCAACGCCTTGCGCGACAACGGAACCTTTGTCGGCGCGCCCAGATCCTCCACCTTGAACAGCGCCAGATACGCGTTGTTTGCCGCCTCCACCAGTTCACGGCAGATATGCTCAAGTTCGGCAAGGGCCGCCTCGTCTTTCGGTCCGTCCGCATAGTCCTGCCACTGCATGCGATCGATCAGGCCCGCCCGGTCATAGTTGAAGCCCCATGTCCAGTAAAAAGCCAGCACAATGACCCCGGCAACCGCCCCGGCATGCAATACGCCGCAGGCCAGGGCATTGGACCAACGGCGGCGGCGGCGCGCGACATGATAGACAGCCCGGATCGTCAACGCGAGGAGCCACAGGAGAAGCGCCGCCAGCAACGCCTCGCCCACGGAAAAAGGAATCCATCCCGTAAGCGCCGCGAGCGTCCGCCCGAACCACTGTCCAAGGGCCTCGGTGTACGCCTTTTCGATGAAATTCGGGAAACGCGACAACACCTGAGCCAAAATCGCGCTGGCCGCCCCCGCCGCAAGCAGACCCACCCGCAACCGCCACCGCAACGGCCGATCCTCCGGCCATGCAAGGCCCTTCTCCTCTTCCATGCGCGTAAACCTCCCTTGACACTATATCAAGTCGGCAACGCCAATGCACAATAAGCCGGAAACTTGGGATTTGCGTTGGTAAACCTCTTGTTCATCGCAGTAAAAAGATTTGCCCGGCGCATCATTCCCCAAAAACCGATTGCCATCCATCCAAAATCGTTTTTTTGCGATTCGAAGGACCGGGAGACGTCACGTCCACAACATCCCTCGCCTTTTCCGTGCTAGCCCGCCGTGTCTTGTTGCCAATTCATGCCAAGGAGGTTATGATGCCGCTGGAGCAAGACGGATATTCACGTAACAAACGGAGAGAGGATCATGCTGGTTGCCACCGCACTATGGGGCTTGTGCCTGTTGGCGGCAGGGGAAAACGACGCGCCGGTTCAATTCCAGGCGCACCGGGGCGGCCTGAAAGAGGCGCCGGAAAACACGATGGCGGCGTATCGCCACGCGTGGACGATTCCCGGTGCGATTCCCGAGGTGGATGTAACGGTGGCGCAGGATGGCACGATGGTATGCATTCATGACGATACGCCTGGACGGACGACGAATGCTCCCGCCGTATTCCGCACGAAACGAATCGGGGAAATCCCGATTGAAACGTTGCGCTCATGGGACGCGGGCGCGTGGTTCGATGCCCGGTTTGCTGGCGAAAAAGTCCCGTTGCTGACGGAAGTCTTCGAGGAAATGAAAGGCCGCCCGGAAAGGCAAGTCTATCTCGACCTGAAAAATGTGAGCCTTGCGAAACTGGCCGCGCTAATCGCCGATTACGGACTTCGCAACCAGATCATCTTCGTCCACGGCGACCCGGAGATGTGCAAGGGGCTCCATGTGCTGTTTCCCGGCGCGCGGACGATGACGTGGATTAGCGGCAAGCCGGAACGCATCCAGCAACGTTTCGCCGAACTCGCGCAAACGAATTTTGCCGGCATCAGCCAATTGCAATTCCACCTGCCGACGCTCCGCACCGAACCGGAAATTGAATACGCGCTCGACGAGGCGTTCCTGCGCGAAGCCATCGCGAAAACACGCGCCGCAGGCGTCGAATTGCAGTTGCGTCCCTTCGATTTCGACGCGCGCGCGCTGGGCAAACTCGTGAAACTCGGCGTTCGGTGGTTCGTCGCCGACGAACCCCGGCGGTTCGCCGAGGCATTGGAAAACGCGAAATAAATCAACCGCCGATCAGCCGCCGGGCGTTGCCAGCCAAGATGAGCGCTTTGGCCGCGTCTGTGATGCGCGCGTAAAAGACCAAGCCAATGGCCCCCGCCGCCGAAATGAAAGGCATGTCGGAACCAAAGAGAATGCGTTCCGCCCCCGCCACATTCACGGCATGTTCGATGAACCCATACGCATGCTGTGATGTCGTGATGTCCAAATACAAGTTATCAAAGGACTTGGCGAGATCCAACGCTTCGGGGAAAGAGGCCGGAAACAGGGCATGCCCAAAAATCAGATTGACAGCACGATGGCGTTCGAGCACTTTTCGCACATTTCCAGGGCCGCAGTTACTATCCCCCGTCCAGGCATGCGTTAGAACGGGGCAGCCGTGCAATCGGGCCAGTTCCCATGCAGGCTCGTAGTTTGGTCCTTCCAACGGATAACCGGTCAGGCTTGGATGCAGTTTGATACATCGAAAACCAGGTCCGGCAAGGCGCTTCGCGACATCCCGCGCCGATTCTTCCGGATAATGCGGATCGAAGACGGCATATCCGGCAAAACGGTCCGGATAGGATGCCAGCGCCGCGGCCGTTTCATCGTTGCCAAGGACCGCATCGCCTTCGATGGCCGCATTCGAGGAAATCCAGCCCTGCCGGATGCCGAGGCGATCCATTTCCCGCACCATGCCGGCCGCATCTTCATGCGGGATGTGAAAGTTGTAATACGGCCCGATGTGCTGATGAATATCTATTATTTCAAAATCTTGCGCCATAACGACTTGGAGGTTTCCGGAACGTAGGACAGACTGGACAGTCTGTCGTAATCGTCCATGTAGGACAGACTGGACAGTCTGTCCCACAGAAGAAAAACTGGAGGCCTACATACAGAAAGAGCGGGCATGTCTTGCGACATTCCCGCTCTCAAAGTCAAACGCTATGCTGGGATCAACCGCCGCCCGGAGGAAGCAGAGTCGCATAGGACGTAACAAGGTTCGCATCCAGCTTGCCGACGTAATGAGCCGCCGTCTTGCTGATGTACTGACCCTGCTGCAGGATGCCCTGGACATCCGTCGCTTCGCCCTGCCATGCGATAACCAGCGCGCCGTTCTTCTTGCCGTCCGTCGTCGGACGGTTCGGGATCAACAACGCCGTGTCGGATTCCGATCCGCCGGGAACCGACGCCGGGTCGTACGCCACGGGGCGGAAAGCCACCGTCGAAAGCGCCGGAATCGAGAACGTGTTGCCGCCCGGAGGCAGAACCATTTCGATGCCGTTTTCGTTGAAGTACTGGATCGTGCACTCCTTCGGGGTGGCCAGATTGTTGTGCAAATAGATGATGGCCACCGTCCCCGTCGTCGGCGGATAGAAGGCCGCCGCCGGAGCATTGTCCACGAACCATGGTACGCTCATCGATTTCGCGAAGGCAAAGCCCCCGACCAGACCGACCGCTACCAATACCGCAATTACGCTCAATTTCTTCATTACTCTACACCTCCTCTCGTTGTGACATACTGCCTCAAACTTGCGGGCCACAAGGCGCCGCCAGTCCTCCGCCCCGCTTGGGACGGCTTGCAGATTCAATTTTTCAACCATCGCAGGCACTGCCTTTCGATGTCTTCAACTAGTTTGTACCACAAACCAGTCTGAATGTCAAGAACTTTTTTTACTTTTTTAGATAGGTTGAATGCTTTCCTCGGGACGCCCATATAATGCGAATAATGAGTATTTCGACGCCGCTTCCTCCCGCGTATGCTTTTATATTCTATATAAATATTACTGTTGTTTTTCTTGACCGGTCTGCCCCAATCTGATATGAGCCTTATTTCTGAAAAGGACAAGAAAAAACTGGGCGTGTTTGTCGTATGGCACGGCATGTTCTTGTCGGGAATGTGGCGTATTTTTAGTTCCCTGTAAAGTAGTTGTTTGCGAGATAATCGGCAAGAACACGTGCGACGAGTGCGTGACCTTTGTCGGTCCAATGCGGATCGAATGAAAAAACAAGGCCCGTTTCATCGCTGTCACGAAAAGCCGGCAAGAGATTCACGACGTCATACGACAGGGATGGTTTGATTTCGTCGAAAAACCGAAGAAACCCATCTTCATACGGTTCCAGTGCATTATAGTATCCATCTCTTACTTCCCAGTTATCGGCACACTCGTTGCGGTTCCAGTGTTGATATCTTGGAAGAACGAAGAGTGTAAAGGTTGCTCCGTCTTCTTTCGCCTTTGCCGCGATTCCATCTATGATTCGCAGGGTATTGCGAAGATACGGCTCGATACTGGGCAGGGGATGCCGGTAGATGAAATAACGGTTCGTCTCGTGCATGCCGTTCACCATTACGTCGAAATCATAATACCGGAAATCGCGCGAACGCTCGAAATCACCCGCAATGTAGAGATTTTTTCGTAGACAATTTGCATCTATCAGAAGAAAAGGATAGCGCAAGGCATTGATGAGCGTGTTGGAGTGGGGCCGGAAAAGTTCCTGCAGGGCGCAGATATGGCCGGGAACATGTTGGGGACGCCTGAAGAAACACGCTCGTCCATTTCGATACGTCGCCTGTTTTGCATAGATCAGATCGTCGCCAAAATCGGTGACATCCAGAAAAAGCACAACGCAGGTGGGAGCATAATGCTCGCGTATCAATCCGGTATAAAGTAGATCCTCGAGGAAAGGAGAATAACTGCCGACACCCGCATTCAAGACGGCCAAATCGTTGCGGGCAAGACGTTCGCGCAATAGACGCTCCGTTGCCTGTGGAAAGGTTCCTTCCTGGGTTGCCCGCGGCCCAAACGTAAATGAGTCGCCAAGAACAACGATCCTGTCTTTGAAGTTGCGAAAATCCGAACGCGAGTAGTCGGTTCGCAAACCGTCTTCATTGGTGCGAATCAACGTGACAAACATGTCCGGCGTCGTCATATACATGGTGGCATTTGGGGTCGAAATATGCTGAAACTCGAGGGAATTGGCCATTTGAAACGGCATGATGCGTGTTAGAGGAAAAAGCGAGCGTACTGTTATTTCGGCAACAATCAGGGCAACCGACAGGGAAACAAGGACTAAGCCTGTTTCCAAGGGACTTTTACAAATGAAAAAAAACAGATATCCAAGGGCAATGGTCAGCATCCAATACAAAAGAATAAACCACGTCCAAAAACATTCACCCGGCGCTTCCGGGCGCACAAGACAATTGTTTCTGAACGTAAAAAAAACAAGGAGTGAAACAACAGCGTAAATTAGACTTACAATGATTGCATAACGCCATCTTGCACAAAATAAACCGGTGCCACAAGACATTTGTCATTTCCCGCATTGTCAAGTCGTCTGTATGAATCATGCCGGACTTTCGGGTCCGGGCGCGCCGCGGACAGGTGCGTTTCGGCTGTTTCCCGCCGGATTCAAGCCGGATGGGTTTCCGGGAACCCTTCGAGCCGGATCGGAGCGTGTTCGCCGCTGTGTCATTGGCCTCTATTCAAATAAATACCCCGTGTCCACCGCATTTGTCAAGGCCGATTCGGCAACGAAGACAGCCATTTCCGGATGAGGCGGGCAAGGCGGGCGGAGACGCGCCGTGCGACGGCGACGACCTCGTCGTGTGCAAGGGGGCCGGGACGGCCGCATGAATTGGCGACGCAAGCCACAAGTCCGGCCGACAGGCCGAGGTCGCGGCAGCGGGCCAATTCGGGCGCGACGCTCATCCCGACGGTGTCCGCCTTGATCGCCTGTATCGCGGCAATTTCGGCGCGGGTTTCGTAGCAGGGTCCGTGGACCCATTGGAAGATCCCGTAGCCATCGCAGCCGGGCAGCACAAAATCGGGGAACAGCATGCCGGGCGTGGCGTCCCATCGGAGGCACCAGCAAAGCCGGATGCCTTCGATACCCACAATGTCGCCGGGGCCGATTTCCGGCTTGATGCCGCCGGCGGCGGCCGTGAACAGAACGGTGCGCGCGCCGAAATCGCGGAGAACGTCCACAGTGCGCGCCACGGTTTCGATATCGAATCCCTCGTAGAAATGCAGGCGCCCGCATTGCAGGATCAGCGGACGCCCGGCGCAATCGCCTCGGATGAATTCGTAGGCGTGCCCCGGCACGCCGCCGCGAGGAAGTCCGGGAACGGCTTCGAAGGGGATGCGTTCGGCGATGTTGTCGAAGAGGGAGTCGAGGGCGATGCCGGAACCGGAGACGACGGCAAGGGGAAAGGCGCCATCGGGGACGATCCCGGGCGGCTCGGACCGGCATGGATTCCTCCCTCCACCATGCGTATTCATCATAGCCATCCTTGTTTCGCGCCCGTTGTCGTGCTCTTCATTCTCATCGCCATCATCATCCCATTTTGCAGTCAATAAATGGTAACGCAACATCGCAATGTCGCAAGGAGTCGAATTTTTTGAGAAAAACCACTGCTGTCCACAATACGATTGCCCGAAGAAACTTCATGAGAGTACCGAATTCTCGAACTTTGTAACAGGCTGAAACTACCCGAAAAATGTTGTTTCTCCGGTTGAACGGATTACAGAATCCTATTGAAGCATTGAATGCGGAGCCCCAACAGGAGCAGAAATTAGGGCGAGTGTGTGGGACAGGCTGTCCAGCCTGTCCCTGAAGTTTGGACATTTTAGTCCGATGGACTTTATGCATAACCGATGAGGACGCCCCTCGCATGGAGTCGTGTGAAGGGTAGGTTAGTCCCGTAG
>DAOTMJ010000056.1 GCA_035450225.1 Candidatus Hydrogenedentota bacterium | reverse complement strand
GACTCAATTTGACATGACCCGCCCCAATCGCTTCCTTAGCCGGGGATTACGGGAACTCGCAATACATGCGAAGGATTGGGCCAAAAGTGTAAAATGCGCCTTTCAGACAAGGCCGGGCAAGATTCGATGACATCGGAAACGAAGAAGATCCACGCTCCCGAAGCGGATATCGGCGCACGGGCCGCGTGGATTTGGCTTGCGCTGATTGTTGCGGCGGGCGCCGCCTTGCGTCTGAGCCGCATCGGCGCCGAATCGGTGGACCATGAGGAATACATCAGCCTGTGCCATCTCGACGCGCCGAATCTGCTGGCCTTCCTCAAACTGGTCAAGTGGCATTATCCTTTTTCGGCCCCGTTTTCGTTTGCGTTCGAGTATGTATGGTCGCGCGCCGTGGGCACATCGCCGGTCCAAGTCAGGCTGCTTTACGTCCTTGTGGGGACGCTGACGATTCCCGCGGTGTATGCGCTGGGGGCCGAATTTTATCGGGGATCGACACTTGCGCGTCGCGCCGGGCTTGTCGCGGCTCTGTGTGCGGCCTTGTCGCCGGTATATGTTTTCCACTCCCAGGAAGCGCGGCAATATGCGTTTCTCGCGTTTTTAGGACTTTGCTCGATGTATTCATTCCTCCGGGGCATGCGCGATACCGGAGGAAAATGGTGGGTGCTCAACGGCATCGCGAACCTTTGCCTGCTGTGGACCCATCTATTCGGGGTACTGCTGCTTTTCACGGAAGGACTGTTTTTGTTGTGCGGCGCACGCAAGCATGTCCGCCGTCTTGCGGCATGGGGCGTTGCGCATGTCCTGTTGCTGGCGCCGCTGGCGTTGTGGGTGATGACGATAGACGTTCCCCCGGGCGACAACATTTACGCATCCTACCTCAAACCGACATGGCAACAATGGCTGTGGGATATCGTGGCGGACGACGCCGTCTATTTGTTGCGGATTTATCCGCCGGTTTCACCGAACGCATGGCAGGGACCGTTTGCGGCGTGGCGTGAGGCCATTACCGGCATCCGTCCCTGGCTCGGCGGATTATTGGCGGTTTCCTTTTGCGTGGCAATGGTCTGGGCGCTATGGAAAGCCCTGCGCGGGCGTTTCCCCGGGCAACGCGACTGGCTTTTCCTGCTGTTCTGGCCGATCGTTCCCGTGATGACATTGGTTGCCTTGTCGTATCTCTGGCAACCCTGTTACAGCAACCGCTACACGGTTTACGGTTCGCTTGCGATTTACGTCGCGCTGGGCGGCATGCTGGCCTCCATCCCGAACGCGGCGATACGGCGCGCCCACGTCGCGGGAATCGCCCTGCTCTACGCCTATCAGTTGTCGCTGAGCGTTCCCGGTCCCACCCGAACGGATTGGCGGGGCGTCATTGCCCACATCAAGGCCACGGGACAGCCGGGCGACCTGATCCTGATTGAGGATCCGTTCTGGCCGGCCGAATTTAAATTCAACTATCCGGACGCGCCCAATCCGGTAAGCGATGCCTACTCCCGCGATCAATTATGCACGGAGGCCCGGTTCTTTCTGGAGCAATCCGGCCATAACGGCGCATGGATTCTCTTGGTGGACATCCATTTGCGCGGAGGCGGCGACCTCGAACAACGATTGCAGGAGCATAATCTCAAATACACCATGCGCGATTTCCCCGGCGAACGGCGCATCATGGCCTATCGTATAACACGAGGGGATCCACCCATGCCGCCGGTTGCAAAGGCTCTCTTTCCCTCTCTTCCGATAGAAGCCGTTGTCCGGGCCATTTCGCAAAATGCCGATCATCCCGCTCTGAAAACCTTTTGCGAGAGCATTCGATATACACCCGATTTCTCCGGCGGATCGGCCATCCGTCTGGCGATGGCCCTCGCCCTGCACGCCCCCGATGAGACCGCCGTCGCTGCGTTGCAACGGGCGATTCATCTCAATCCGGACCATGCCGTGTCCCTTGCGGATATGTGCGACAGTATCGCGCCCGGCGCTCTGGCCGGCGAAGCGTGGCTGGCCGCCAAGGCAATTGCGCAACAAAACTTTACGGAAGCGGCGATGCTCGCCCGAACAGCGGCCGTTTCCACGCCGACAGATCCGCTACCCTGCTGGTTGCTGTGGCGTGCATTGTCGAATGGAGATGATAGGGATGGCGCGATCGCGGCCATTCGCGAAGCGTACGAACGCGCCGCCGATCTGCCGCCGGCATGGAGTCCGCTTTTTGGACCCGTGTGCGGCGCCATGAGCCATGCCCAGAGCCGCCCCGTGCTTGAATCGTTGCAAAATGCGGGGCTGCCGATCCCGCACGAGTTGATGGAACGCTACCATCTGTTGCCGTTTGAATGTGAATGAGACCGCTTTATTTCTTTCCCGAAGGAACCATTCGGCGGTCGAGCCGGTAGATGAAGGCAAGGACTTCCGCGACGGCGCGGTAGAGCGATTCGGGAATGGGCGCTTCCAGGTCGAGTTTGGACAATGCGGCCACGAGTCCGGGATCTTCATGGACATGAATGCCATTGGCCCGGGCCACTTCGACAATGCGTTCCGCGACAATCCCCGTTCCTTTTGCGATAACACGCGGGGCCGCATCCCGTTGTTCGTCATAGCGAAGGGCCACCGCGCGCGGCCGGCTTTTTTCGCGATCCGTCTTCATGCGGTCACCTGAAGGCCGGCATGGCGGCGAAACAACGCGGCCGTTTCACGCAAGCGGTCGCCGTCCCATTCGGCGATCTGAATCGTGGCCCGATCATATCCCGCTTTTTCGAGTGAGGTCCGCAATTCATTCGCGGCATCGTTCAGCGCCTTGATGACAGCCTCTTCGGTTGCTTGTACACGGCAATGACATTCCCCCCCGCCGGCATAGAGGAGAATCCACAAATTGCCGAGTCGGGTCGTCGTCAAATCGAGCGCAATCGTTGCGTAACCGGAGCGCGACGTGGCTTTTGCCCGTCGTCCGTCCGTCAAAAAATGCACAAGCCCGCCCTGAATGGTTCCCCCGGGCGCAAAAGGAACTTCCGCCACCCAATACGGTATTTCGGTTCCGCGCAGATTCTGCAACTGATTTGCCGTCAGGCGTTCCAGGACACGGCCGATGGCCTCGTCGAAACCGATCCGGCCGCCCTGTGCGCGAAGGTAAGATGTCAATGCCCCGTCATTCCGCATCTGGGCGATTGCGGCACGCACATCCGTCCGCAGCCAATCGGCCAGGCGGTTGGATTCACCCTCGGACATTGCCCGCGCCATGCGTGCTTCCGTGGGCGCGCCGGCCTCGCTCAGCCAATGCCGCAAAACGGATTCGAACGATTCCGGTTCCGACGCCACAAGCCGATTCAGCCATCCGGCCAAGGCCCGTGTTTCAGCGCGCAACGGAACGCCTGCCCGAAGAGCCTCTTCGATTTGCGCGGCGATCCGGCGCAGATCCCCGCCCAGTTGGGATTTCAAGACGAAAAACGAAAGCGCCGCGCGCGCGGCGTCCACGGACGGCGGCAGCGAGGACGGGAGCAATAACGCCGCATTTTCGGGCAATTTCACCGCTCCAAGCGCCTGAAGCAGCGTCTCTACCATGCCGGCCGCGCCCGGGGCCGGCAAAGAAGCAGGAGCCGGAGACGCAGTCGTTTGCGGCGTGATTCGGAATTGAAACGATTGGCCGTCCGGATTGCGGGCAAGGACCTCGGCCGTTACCGCTTGCCCCGAAACAAGACCGCTTTGCGAAGACACTTGCACGCGCAACTGTCCCGCAATCAGGAAAAGCCCCTCGTCGGAGGCATGAATGATCCCCTGCAACACATGACCCACCTGAAGTTGGAAAGCCGCATCCAGCGACGGAGACACACCCGCCGCAGGCAAATACATACCGGATATCAGCATAATTCATTTATCGGCATTGGCCGTCGTTTCCGAAGGCGGGTCATCCACGACCGTCACTCGGTCTCATCACCTTCCGGTTTCTGGCGTTTTTCACGCAAGGTCAGCATGAGCCGCACCTCCCCCTTGCCGACGCCGAGTTCTTGGGCAATCTGCGCGACGCTCATGCCGGCATCGTAGTATTCATGGACCCGCGCGCGAAGCGCCTCCGTTTTCCGGCGGCCATTGCCTGTTTCGGACTCCTCCGTCATGTTCAGCAAGGCGCGGAACGCGGCGCGCGCCCGATCCGGGTCGCGCGGCGATTCGGGGACTTCCCGGGGCGTCTCGAATGTGTCCTCGCTTTCCGTATCGTCGGGCGGCGCGTCAAAAGCCGTCCAACCTTCCAGCAGGCTTGTCAGGGGCATGCTTTCATCCGGCATGGCGATGATCTGAAACAGGGGCGTTTCGTCCGGTTTTGGCGCAGCAGACGGCGCAGCGGGAACGTCCAGCCCGCGATCGATGGCCGCCATCCGCTTTTCCGCGCGGTCAATTTGTTGCGCCAAACGCACTTGCGCCCGGGCCAGTTTGTCCGCCGCCTCGACAACATCCTGCAAGACCTCGCGGATCATCGCCGCTTTCTGTTCGACATTCTTATTGAAATCGCGCGCGAGCGTTTTCTGATCGTGCAGAACGCTTCGCATGGCCTGGAACAAGATGGCGATTTCGGTGAGATTTGAAATCGTGTCGGTGCGAACGGTCTTTTTCACACCGGCCAGGCGGAGATAGAGACCAGCCAGCAATGCAAAGACAATGACAACCGCCACGCCTCCTGCAAACATGAAAAAATCGCTTAGATAAGCCAAGCTGCCTGGCATCTCCACCTCCAAAACAAAACCCGGCGCACAATGACCAAACACACGGGCCAAAACAGCCCAACCGCCCTGTTTCCATCAAGGATACGATTCCTTAGAACACAACTTCCACGCATAATGCGCCGAGGCGGCAAATGAAGAAACTGACGTGGGCATTGCCCACAACCCAGTTTCTCTTCGTGCTCGTCATCGTAATCCTCATCGTGCTCGCACTAAAAACCCTGCGATTTTCGCGCTCGTTAGATCATGGAACTTCAATTGGTTGCACAAATTGCCCCAGACTTTCTTGTTTGTTATAGAAGCCTGATTTTAACGTACTAAACGGTCACGTCGAGAACATGATCCTCGCCGTCCGGCACGGATTTTCTAGGCTGATTCGTTTCCTCTTTATCGCGGCCTCGCCGGCGCCGGCCCATGTAGGGATTGTGCCGCCGCAAATCGCTGTCCACGTCGTCGGCCTTGGCATGGGTCTGTTGCACCTCGGTTTCCGTGGCCACTTGCTGTTCCTGCGTTTCGATGGCCGTCCGTTGCTGCGCCGCCAACGACACGCGATCCACGATTTGCTGTACTCGCTGCGCATGGGTAATTTGCGCAAGCCCGGTCTGCGTATCAATGGGTTGCGGCATCACGCGCCTCCCTGCATGACCTTCCGTAACTGCTTCATCGCGGCGCCGTGAATCTGGCACACACGCGATTCCGACACATTTAGAACCAGCCCGATTTCCTTCAATGTCAGTTCCTGATAATAATACAAATTCAGCACACGTTGCATTTGATCAGGAAGTTGCAGGATGGCCGCCACCAGTCGTTCCTGGCGTTCCTGGTCGAGAAGCGCCTGTTCGGGACTGGCCGCCGTCTGGCCGGACGTGATATCGCCCTTGCGGGTTTCGCCGCGTTCCTCCGAGGGAATATAGTCGTCCAGCGACAGCACGTGCGCCGTCTGCACCTGATTCATCGTTTCCTCGACCATTTCGGCGGCTATGCCCAATTCCGACGCAATTTCGTCAAAGGAGGGTTCGACACCCTTCTCATGCCGCAGTTTTTCCCTCGCGGCTCCGACCTTGCGCGCCATGGTTCGCAGGGATCGCGGCGCCCAGTCCAAGGAACGGATTTGATCGATTATCGCCCCCCGGATGCGGATGGACGCATAGGTTGAAAACTTGATGTCCTGGCGATGATCGAATTTATCCACCGCGTCCAGCAATCCAAGCATGCCCCATCCGATAAGATCGTTCATTTCGATGTTGGAGGGAACATGAATCGCCATCCGTCCGGCAATGTACTTGACGATTCGGACGTAGTGCAACACCAATCGCTCGCGGGCCGCCTCGTCGCCGAATTCCTTGAAACGGACCCAAAGCGCTTTTTCGTCCGGAAGATTCAATGCAGACTCTCGATGCGTTCTTTCGTGCTGATGATTTCGGTTATCCGAAGTCCGAACTTCTCGTCCACCACCACGACATCGCCCCGTGCAATCAGTTTGTCATTGACCAGCAGTTCGACGGGTTCGTCCACAAGCCGACCGACTTGGATAATCGAACCGGGACCCAGCGAAAGGATCTCGCCGATGGGCATTTCGATGCGGCCCAGCCGGGCCGTCGCGACCATCCGGATATCCAAAACCATGTCCAGGTTCGGGGGTAATTCCCGACGGGCCGATTCCCCGACGGCGGCCGGTTTCTCGACCGGTTCTTTGCCCTCCTCCAGTCCGCTCAGAATATCCTGCACTTCTTCCTTGGAGATATCGGCGGCCTTCACATGGCCTTGCGGGCTTTCATCGTTGTTTGCCAGATTCATTGAAAAAACGATCGCTCCCTGACCTTGCAGTCCGTTCGAGGAAAACTCAAACTGCGATCCCACGACATCCCCTGTAAAAGAGGCGAGGGCTTCGGCCGCCGAGGAAGATTCCAAGGTTTCGACAGACACCGACTCCAGCGGCACGACATTTCGTTTGAGCGTTTCCATGAGATAGGTCAAACCGCCGCCCAAACACGATTTGGCCACCTCGCGCAAGACGGCGATATCGTCCGCATCCAGCGCGGACTTGTCCACCGGTTGATTACCCATGGCCCGCGCGGCCATCCACGCCGCGTTTCCGGTTGTGAGGAACAGGGCCACACCGCCGCCGGTTTGCGTGTGTGCGCACAGCATAACCGGCGCCCGTCTCATGATCGCCTCCAGCGCGGGGACATCGAGGGGAACAGGCTCTTCGAGCGAATACGAGAATGAAAGGGACAACATGGCGTCGAAAACATCGAACATCCCCTTCAATAATCCCTCGGCAACGGCACGCGGCAATGGTTCATTCATTGGGAGACCCTCTCAGTCTGCAATAAAACCGCTTAGTTGCACCGCGCTCTGTTCCCGCTGGCGTCCGGGTTCGGCCAGAAAGCGCGGCACGCCCCCAACCGTTACCGTTATGGGACGTTCAGGACTCGAGTCCAGTTGCACGATATCGCCCACTTGCAACCGGGCAACCTCGTACAGCGGCAAGACCGTTTCGCCCAGAATGGCGTCCACGGGCACCAACGCTTTCCGGATGGTGTGCTCGATGGCGGCCCGCGTCAACGATTCTTGTTCGGGCGGCATTTTGCGCATGAAATGCGCCTGTTGCGAAATCTGGTCCAATACGGGCGCCAGCACCACCAGCGGCACGCAGATATTCATGCTGCCCACGATGTCGCCGATATGGATTTCATACCCCACCAGAATCACCATTTCACTGCCCGCCACAATTTGAACGATCAAGGGATCGCTTTCCTGCGTGACGATGCTGCACTGAAATTCAATCAATTGATCCCATGATCGGCGAAGGCTGTCGAGCATCATCAGGGTGATGCGCGCCATGACCCGGTTTTCAATCTCGGTCAATTCACGCGGTTCCGACAACGCCATGCCGCGTCCGCCCAGCAAACGGTCTATGATCGGGAAAACCATGGTCGGACTGTATTCGATGACCGCGTTGCCTTCCAACGGAGACATGTTCACGACGGTCAGCGCCGTCGGACGCGCCACGGACAGAATGAACTCGTCATAAGTAAGTTGATCAATGCTGACCAGATCCACGCGGACGACCGTCCGGAGGAACGGCGGAAACACAATACTGACCTCGCGGGCAAACGCCTCAAAAAGGCTTTGCAGGCCTTTGAGTTGTTCTTTAGACACCCGCTCCGGCCGGCGGAAATCGTACATCGTATGATGCAGTCCTTCCGGCGCCCGTTCGTCACGATGTTCCCCGGCAAGTTCGCCTTCCGCGACCGCGCTGAGCAGAAGGTCTACTTCCTCCTGGCTGAGAATGTCTGCCATGACTGGTGATCTCTTTACGGCCTGGTAAGAAATCGCACTCTACATCGTTTCCCGGAAGGCATGACATGTGCTGCCGATGCCAAACATGGCGAATATGCCGACCGGAACGTCAATTCCTTGTACTGGGATTTTCCTTGTTCACCGTGTTGGAAAAAAGTATAACACAGGCATTCCGCATGCGCAAGACCGCCTGAGATGGATAACATATTGCAGTTGAATGCGATATGGATTTCGCGCAAAGGCCTTTTCCCGCGAAGCCCCAATGTCCGCTTGAATTGGCCCCGGGATTAGCCTATCGTGCGAACGAGAATCGCGTGGAATTGAAGATTCGGAAGCGGCAAGGCCCTGCTTCCGGGAACGAAAAGGAGCAGGCAAGGAACGATGTTGGCATGGATTTTTCGTGGGGGTTTAGCGATACTAATCGCCCTGTTTTTTATTTCATCGGCAAATGCGCAAGAAAATAACACCGCGCCGGACCCGCTTTCCGCATTTTTGTCGCGGATGCCCGCTCCGATACCTCCGGGAACGGTATTGGAACCGCAGTACGCCACGGGAAGATGGTCGCGCCGGATGGGAAATTTCAGCGCCATCATCGTACTGCAGGAAGATACCCGTGAGGCGGCCCGTGTGCGGATTCCATGGCGCCGCCGCGACGTGGATCCCGGCAAGAAGGATGTCATCGTCTACAATGCCGAGACGCGGGAAAGAATACGCAATGTGGTATGGATCGCCATTGAACGCGACCACGGCGAGTTCATATTTCAACCGGAAAACGGCCGTGGCGGCTATGCGGTTTTCTATATGCCCCATACCCTGTCGGGCCCCAATCACCAGGTAACGACCACCTATTTGCCGGCGGATCAGGCGCCGGAGCCCGATCCCGAATGGCTCGCGCGAAACCGGCTGCGGCCCGAAGATTTGGCTTCGGGCGACTGGAAGAACCTGCCGGAGGCGCGGACGTTGTTTATCGAGGCGCGCAGTGAATTTGACCGCATGGATCCGATGGAATTGATCGCCGCGCCGGATGAAATGGACGAACTGGCCGCGGCTTATCCCGAATCGCCTTATCTGGTATTTCCTGAATACCGCCACCATCCAATCGCCATGACGCAAGATATCCCCTACCGTTGGATTCAACGATTGCGCGAACTCAAGGACTCGCCGTTGAACGCCTTTTCGGACAAGGCCGATCCCGGCGAATTTTTCACGTTTCAACTGGGTGTGTATGCCATGCGCCAGGAATTGACCGATATTCGGGTCGAATTTGGCAGCATCGAAGGCATTGCCCCGCCGGAGGCGTTCCGCTGCTTCAACACCACCGGTATTGACTGGATCGGGCGTCCCTTCACCAAAACAGTATCGGTGGACAAGGGCCGGGTCCAGGCCCTGTGGTGCGGCGTGCCGATACCTGCGGACACCCCGCCGGGATTGCACAAGGGCACGGTAACCATTAGACCGGACAACGCGCCGCCCATCGAAGTCGCGCTCAATATCGAAGTCAGCCGGGATCCGGTTGGTGATTCCGGCGATGCCGACCTCTGGCGCAGGGCGCGGCTGCGTTGGCTTGATTCAACCCTCGGCCTCGACGACGAAGTAGTCGCGCCCTATACCCCGCTGGCGCTGAAGGATCGAACGGTCGCATGCCTCGGCCGCGAGGTGCGCTTCGGCTCGATGGGTTGGCCGGAAAGTATTCGGAGCAACGAGCGTGAACTGCTGGCGAGTCCCGTGGCCTTTATTGCCGAAACGGCGGAGGGCATCGTTCCCTGGGACGCCGATTCCGTCTCCCTCACCAAAGAGACGCCGGGCGTCGTCGAATGGGACGCACGCGGCAAGTCGTCCACGTTGGGCATCCGCACGCAGGCCCGGATGGAGTTCGATGGATACATCAATTTCCGGGTGACGGTCTCGGTGAATGCAAAGACGGCCCTCAAGGATCTTCGGCTGGAATTGCCGGTTCGACGCGATGCCGCCGCGTACCTCATGGGCATGGGCCGCAAGGGGGGGCTGCGGCCTGCCGAATGGGATTGGACATGGGATATTCACCGGGCGAACAACAGCCTGTGGATTGGCGATGTGGACGGAGGAATTCAGTGCAAATTAAAGGACAATGACGAAACGTGGAACCTTTATTCATTCGCAAACGGTCTTCCGGCCTCGTGGTCCAACGACGGCAAGGGCGGTTGCCGTGTGCGCGAAAATGGGACCGAACAAGTGTTGATTCAGGCCTTTAGTGGTCCGAGGACGCTTGAGGCCGGCCAAGAACTGTCATTTTCGTTCGGTCTGCTCGTCACGCCCGTCAAACCGCTCGATCCGCGACATTGGAACTGGCGGTATCAACACCAGTATGTTCCCCTAAACGAACTCAAGACCACGCCCGGCAATATCATCAACCTTCATCATGGCACGGAACCCAATCCCTACATCAATTATCCGTTTCGCAAGACCCCGCTCCTGCGCGCCTACACCCAAGCCGCGCACGAAGCCGGCAAGAAGGTTAAGATTTATTACACCGTCCGGGAACTCAGCAACCACACGGCCGAACTCTTCGCGCTGCGGAGTCTCGGCGACGAGATTTTCGTGGACGGACCCGGGGGCGGTTATGCGTGGCTCATCGAGCATCTGGTGGACCATTATGTCCCCGCATGGCATGAACTCAACCTGCCCAACGATGAAATGGATGGCGCCATCGCCACGACCGGCCTCTCGCGCTGGCATAACTATTACATCGAAGGCCTGGCATGGCTATTGAAAAATGTCGAGATAGATGGACTCTATCTCGACGGCATCGGATACGACCGCGCCATCATGCAGCGTGTTCGCAAGGTTATGGAGCGCACGCGGCCCGGCTCGCTGATTGATTTCCACAGCGGCAACAATTTTGTGCCCGAATACGGGCTGTCGAGTCCCGCCAACCAATACATGGAGCATTTCCCGTACATTGACAGCCTCTGGTTCGGTGAAGGTTACGACTACAACGAATCGCCCGATTACTGGCTTGTTGAGATCTCCGGCATCCCCTTCGGCCTTTATGGCGAAATGCTGCAAGGCGGCGGCAATCCCTGGCGCGGCATGATCTACGGCATGACCAACCGTTACGGCTGGCAGGGCGATCCGCGCCCGATTTGGAAACTGTGGGACGACTTCGGCATACAGGACGCAAAAATGATCGGCTACTGGGACAAGGCGTGTCCCGTCGCAACCGGCCATCCCGACATCCTCGCCACGGCCTACGTCAAGGAAGACCGCACGCTTGTCGCCCTTGCCAGTTGGGCCAAGGAATCGGTGGACATTTTGCTCCACATCGAGTGGACTGCGATAGGGCGCAATCCGGCCACGGCCCAAATCCACATGCCTGCCGTCGAATCGTTCCAGGGAGAACGTGCCCTTGCCGCCACGGACCCCATTCCCATCGAGCCGGCCAAGGGCGCGTGGATGATCATCGAATGACGACCGCCCCTGTCATGAGTGGACGAAGTGGAGAAAATAGGCACACCATTGTTTATTCTCATCATGGAGGAAAGGCCGCATGACCAACCGCGAGCGGATTCTTGCGACGCTGCGCCACGAACAGCCCGACCGGACGCCCTATCATATTGGATTCACCCAAGTCGCCTATGCCAAAACCGCCGAATATTTCGGCGATCCGGATTTCGGCGCCAAGTTAGGAAATTGTTTCACCATGCTCGGCACAGCGCCTTCCGGCGCGTGGCGGGAGGTCGAGCCGGACATCTGGCAGGATCAGTTCGGCGTGCGTTGGGATCGGTCCGTGGACAAGGACATCGGGGTCGTCGTCAATCGTCTCGTCACGCCGGAAACGCTCGAATCGTTTCCGTTTCCCGACCCGTACGATCCCTCGCGGTACGCAAACTATCCCGCCGCGACTCGCCCCTGCGACGACCGATTCTATATTGCCGAGATCGGATTTTCGCTTTTCGAGCGCGCGTGGACGCTCGCCGGCATGCCGGAACTCCTCATGGCCATGCATGCGGACAAGGCCTTTGCACACGCATTGTTCGACAAGATTCTCGCATTCAACATCGAAATCATCAAGCGGGCCTGCGCGACCGGCATTGACGCCATGTATTTCGGCGACGACTGGGGACAGCAGCGAGGGCTAATCATGGGTTATCCTCTCTGGAAGGAGTTCATCGCGCCGCGCATTCGCCGCATGTACGAAACCGTAAAGTCGCGCGGCAAATTCGTCGTCATCCATTCCTGCGGAAAAGTGGACGAACTGTTCGAGGATCTCATTTCGTTCCGGCTCGACGTGTTCAACCCGTTCCAGCCGGAAGTCATTGACGTATTCGAGGCAAAGCGCCGCTACGGCGACCGTCTCTGTTTCCACGGCGGCATCAGCACCCAGCGCATTTTGCCTTATGCCACACCGGACGAAACGCGGGAACACGTCAAACGCCTGATCGGCGAAGTCGGTAAAAACGGCGGACTTTTCGCCGCACCGGCCCATGCCATTCCCGCCGACGCCAAACCGGAAAATATCGCCGCCATGCTCGATGTGCTCCAGAACCAATGACACCTCACGACACACCTTTTTTCATTGCCATTGCGGGCGCGTCCTGTTCAGGCAAGAGCACCCTTGCACAGACCCTTTCGGCCCGCTTGCCCGAATCGGCCGTCATTCCGCTCGATGCCTATTACCGGGGTCTTGGACATTTGCCGCTGCCGGAACGGGCACGCTTCAATTTCGACGCGCCGAACGCGATCGAGCACGAACTCCTCGGAAAACATCTGCGCGCCCTCAAGCGGGGCCAATCCGTCGAGATCCCCGTGTACGATTATACGACGCATACCCGCGCCGCCTCGACGCATACCATCGTGCCGGTTCCATGGATCGTCATTGAAGGCGTATTGGCCCTTTACTGGCAATCCATCCGAAAAAAGGCCGGGCTCAAGGTTTTCCTCGAAACGCCGCCCGGTCTCTGTCTCGAACGCCGCATCGCGCGGGATACCCGGGAACGCGGACGAAGCGAGCCATCCATTAGACAGCAGTATGCGGCCACCGTCCAGCCGATGTTCGAGCGGTATTGCGCGCCGACGGCCCGGTTCGCGGACCTGACGCTTCCGGGCGATGGGACGGTGGACGATGCCGTGGAAAAAATCGTGGCTTTTTTGGAACATCGCATACATACTTGGAAAATGAATGCGGCAAAGTTAGGACCATGTGGACCCGCATGAAACGCGCAATCAAACTGACCGTCCTCATCGCCGCCGAAACGATAATGGTCATGGCGGGCATCATGGCATTGGTGTTGCTCTTCGCGCCCGGTTGGCACAACACGCTCGACATGCGCGGCGACGCCTATTGGAAACTCTTTTTTCTGCATCAATCGTCGGGATTGCATCCCGAACTCCAAGCCTTTTGGCAGCATGAGGTCCACCCGACCCTCGGCTGGGTCCCCAAAAAAAATTTTCGGGGCGGCGGTCCCAACAACGACAGCGAAACCACCAACAATCGCGGCCATCGTGCAAGCATGGACTATGCGCCGCATCCCGAAAAATACACGGTCGTCGTATTGGGCGACTCCTTCACCTACGGATCATGGGCGCCCGACCGGGAGGTGTGGCCGGCGATTTTGCAGCAACTCGACGATCGCCTGCATGTGATCAACCTCGCCGTCGGCGGCTACGGCGTGGATCAGATGTACCTCATGCTGCGCGATACCATTACGGAATACAAGCCCCGGCTGGTCGTGTTTGCGCTGATTTCGGACGATCTGAACCGATCGCTGTTATCCTTTCGGGAATGCCGCAAGCCGAGATTTGTCATCGGTAACAACGGGGAACTAATCCTGGCCAACACCCCCATAGGCGACCTCGGCGACACCCGGAAACGCCTGAAAGACCAATACGGACTTCTCCTCGCCCGATTCCGTCTTGAACACGAAAACCGCCTCTTCCTGCAACGGGTACGCAGTGGCGAATTTGACCGGGAATGGGAGGCGCTCAATGAAAAAATCATCGAAAGCGCTTTTCGCTGCGCCGGTGATCATGGAAGCGAATTCCTCCTGGTTCATCTTGGATCTGGACCGGAAATAACCCACCAGACAACCGGAGAGTATTTCCCGGCACAAGCCGAAAAGTTTTGCGCGAAAGTGGCGCAAAAGTTTCACATTCCCTATCTCCTAACGCGCAAAGCATTTCTCGAAGCCGGCGAAAACTGGACAAGTGGACACTATGGTGCGCCGGAGGCGCGCTTCGTCGCCGGACTGGTTTACGATCGCATCCGTCAAATGCCTTCATGGCGCGAATAGCGTAAACGTCCGATGAAACGACGCGCCAGCACGGGATGCGCGTCAGCAGAGGTCATTGTTTCACACGCGGAACGAAAGGGTAAGACGCCGTTCACAGGATATTTACCGAATAATGGGTCCGTGAGGGGAGTACGTGAAAAATACTGAGTATCATAGAAAAAAATCCGTAATAATTACTGATTATTTTAATAGTTTTCATGAAGTATGCTTTGACTTCCTTAATGGAAAAGCCGCAATTCAGTAAAAGGCTTCTTGAGCAGTAACTTGGAAGTGTGTAGTATATGAATCGAAGAGAATTCATGGCTGCGGTCGCGGGCGGGGCGGCTACAGTCGGCGGGGTTGTTTGTACGTCCTTTCCAGCCCATGCGAGTGATTCCGCCACTGGCGCATCAGGCAATCAAATCGGAGTCTTGGTTGACACGACCAAGTGCATCGGCTGCCGCAAATGCGAGTATGCGTGCGCCCGCGCCAATCGCCCGAATGGGACATCCATCGAGTCGTACAAGGACATGTCCGTTTTCGACTCCCCCCGGCGCATGACGCATGACGCGCTGACGGTGGTCAACCGACATGCCAATCCGGTCAACCCGTCGGAGCCCATTTATGTAAAATCCCAATGCATGCATTGTTTGCGGCCCAATTGCGTGTCGGCATGCATTGTGGGCGCGCTGCATAAAAAATCGAACGGAACCGTTAGTTACGATGTGTCGAAATGTATCGGTTGCCGATACTGCATGCTGGCATGCCCCTTCGAAGTGCCTGCTTACGAGTACAATAATATCCTCGCGCCCAAGGTGCAGAAATGCACATTCTGCTACGAAACCTACCAAGCGCGAGGCGAACCACCGGCGTGCGTGCAGATATGTCCGCCAAACTGTCTGACCTTCGCCACGCGCGACGATTTGCTCGAAATGGCTCATGCGAAAATCGAAGCGGATCCGGACGCCTATTATCCGCACGTGTACGGCGAAGCGGAAGCGGGCGGCACGTCTTGGCTTTATCTGACCAGCCGCCCGGCGGAAGAACTGGGCTTTCTCAAAGTGCCCGCACACCCGTTGCCGCACTTGACGGAGAATCTCCAGCACAGCATCTTCAAATACGGCATTCCCCCGATGCTCCTCTATGGCCTGCTGGCCATCGCCATGAAAGTGAGCGAGGCGGAAGAAAAAACAGAACCATCGAAAGCGCCGCACGAATGAGCCACCATCCTCGCGAACCGATTCCCGTGAAATTCTGGACGCCCGGCGTGTATCTGCTTTGTGGAATTGCGGCGGCCGGAGTGATGGCGGCCCTGTATCGCCTTGTATTTGGCCTTCAAGCCTCGACAAATCTCACCGATCGCTTTCCATGGGGCATTTGGATCGCCTACGACGTCGAAGGCCGCGTGGCTCTGTCGGCGGGCGGCTTTACCATGGCGGCGTTGACCCACGTTTTCAACCGGCACAAATACGAGCCGATCGTGCGATCGGCGTTGCTGGTCGCCCTGCTTGGTTATTCGTGCGCGGTCGTCGGGCTTCTGATGGATTTGGGACGTTATTACAATGCGTGGCATCCGGCCATGCCGTGGATGTGGCAGGGTAATTCGGTCCTGTTCGAAGTGGGCATGTGCGTCATGGCATACCTGACGGTCCTGTATCTCGAATTTTCGCCGATGTTCATTGAGCGATTTGCGGGCCGGGTAAATTTGCCCGGGCCGTTGTCGCGATTGAACCGGGTTTCCAACGAGTTTCTTGCGACAGGCGGGAGCATTGTGACGAAGATCATGTTCCTAATCCTGATTCTCGGCGTCGTCTTGTCGTGTATGCACCAGAGCGCCTTGGGATCGTTGATTTTAGTTGCGCCCTACAAGACCAGTCCACTGTGGTGGACGCCGGTCCTGCCGGGCCTCTTTTTGTTGTCGGCCATCGCGGTCGGATTCCCGATGGTCATTTTCGAACAGTTGTACGCAGCGTGGTCGTTCAACCGGAAACCCCCGATGGATTTACTCGGTTCGTTGGCCAAATTGGGTGCGTTGTTTCTGGGGCTCTACGCCCTTGCCAAGATTTCCGACTTCACGATACGCGGTGCCTTTGAGCATTTTTTCCCGTTGTCGCTGGCCTCTGTAATGCTGGCCATCGAAGTCGTGGCCGGAGTGCTTGTGCCGTTGGTGATGCTGGTTTCCCGCCGGGTACGCAAGTCTCCCGCCTTGCTGATGTCCGCCTGTTCCCTGATTATTGCGGGCATCATCCTGAACCGTCTGAATGTCTTTCTGATTGCCTATCGCCCGCCGTATATGACCAAAGCATATTTCCCAAGCCTTGTGGAAATTTTAGTCAGTCTGGGACTGACCGCTACATTGATTTTGGCGTATCGCGCGGCCGTCACCATCTTTCCCGTTTTGACACGGCAGGACGCGGCGGCTGGCACGGAGGCTTCCCATGCGAAATAAGGCCGAAACCATGGGGCATCCAGCCGTGAGTAAATCCGCTTCAATGTGCCTTGTCTTTGTCGCGATGGCGGCAGTCGTTCTCGTTGCACGTTCCCTCTCAGCGGAAATGCATGCAAAACCGGGAAACGATTGCTCTCCCTGCCATACGTGTGAAAAGCCCACGAAGGAAGATCCGTGCCTGAAGAAATGCCTTCGCCCGGAGATGAAGGATGCCGATAAAAGATTCGCGGAAAGCCAGTCCGCGCCCGACGTCATCCTGATTGACAAAATGTCCGAACTGTATATGCCGGTGGTATTTCCGCACCGGCTTCATGCGGCCATGGAAGCGATGTCGGACGGGTGCGAAATCTGCCACCACCATGAGGAGGCCACAGCCGAAAAGCCGCAGCCTTGCAGCGCATGCCACGGCGACTTTACCCAGCCCGGCAATCTCTGGAAGCCCGGGCTGCGGGGCGCATACCATCGCCAGTGCCTTTCGTGCCATCGCGATTGGAGCGGTTCAACCGATTGCATCAAATGTCACGAGGAACGTGAGCCGGGCCAGCCCATCGAACCGAAGCCGGATCTATCCGATACGACTGGAAAACTTCATCCCAACGTCGCGGAACCCGACAAGTTGATCTACCGGACGCCCGGTCTCGAAGAAGGCATGCTGGTCACGTTCAACCACAAGGAACATGTCCAAGTCTTCGGAAAACGATGCGTGAACTGTCATCGCCAGGAAAACTGCAATCGCTGCCACAACCGAAACGGCGACGCCCCAAAACATGTACGGGACGATCCCCATCAGGACTGCGCAGGCTGCCATGCCGTGGACGGCGACTGTTCGCAATGTCATATGAAGACGGAATCGCCCGGATTCAATCACGAGAAGCGAACGGGGTTTGAACTGAAATCCTATCATAAAGGCGTGGCGTGCAAGGCTTGTCACAAAGACCCCGCGACCTACAAGGGCCTCCGGCGCGAGTGCTCGGCATGTCACGCGGCCGATTGGTCTCCCCCGAATTTCGACCACGCCAAGAGCGGGAAAATCACACTGGATGAAAATCACGCGGGTACGGATTGCGCCGGATGCCATCCGAACGGCATGGGCGCGCCCATCAACTGCGAAGCCTGCCACGAAAAAACGTTTGTATACCCCCAAAAATCCCCCGGGGCGCCCGTCGGTGCGCCGGCTCCGGAACAGCCACCGTCCCCTCCCCAGTCATAGCGCGTATCATGGAAAGACCGGCGGGTAGCCTGGCGTCACGGCTGCGTAGCGCAAGATGGGTTGTCCAGCCTGTTCAAGAAAACCTTCAGTGACGGACGGGAACGCCGTGGGCGGCAAGGTACTCCTTGGCTTCGCGGATGGTGTATTCCTGATAATGGAAAATGGAGGCGGCAAGAACGGCATCGGCGCGTCCTTCGACCAGCCCCTCGCGGAGATGTTCCAGGGTTCCCGCTCCCCCGCTGGCGATAACGGGAATGCCGACCGCGTCGGCAATTGCGCGCGTGAGGGGAATATCGTAACCGTTTTTTGTGCCATCGCAATCCATCGCCGTGAGCAGGATTTCACCCGCGCCGCGTTTCTCCGCCTCGATGGCCCACGCGACCGGTTCGAGCGGCGTGGGACGTCCCCCTTCCCGCCCGCCGTGGCTGTGCACGACATAAGAGCCATCGGATTGCCGTTTGGCGTCTATTGCAACCACAATGCACTGCGAGCCAAAGCGGCGGGACGACTCATCAATGAAGTTCGGATTCTCGATGGCGGGGGTGTTGATCGAAACCTTGTCGGCGCCCGCGGCAAGCAGACGGCGAATGTCCTCGATAGTGCGGATGCCGCCGCCGACGCATAGCGGCATGAACACCTGCTCGGCGGTGCGGCGCACGACATCGAGCATCGTGTCGCGGTTGTCGGTCGAGGCGCGAATGTCGAGGAAAACAATTTCGTCGGCCTCTTCCTCGTCGTACCGCCGGGCAATTTCGACAGGGTCGCCCGCGTCGCGAAGCCCAAGGAACTTGACGCCTTTGACCACACGGCCGTCGGCCACATCCAGACAGGGAATCACACGTTTGGCCAGCATCGAGTCGTTATTCCTCCTTGGGTTCCGTTTGCGGGCGATCCGGGGCGTTCCATTCTTGAAAACCGCCCAAGGGCCTATCATCGCAGGCCGACTTGTCCGCTTCACCATTGACGGGTCCCCTGTCAATCGGCGGCTCGGCATCGGACGCGGGCGACTCCCCCTCGGTCACGGGAGACCACTCATTCCCAACGCCATCGGCTGCCGGTTCCGCACCTTCGGCCACTTCGTCCTCCATGGACCCATCAAAGGGCGCGGGCGTATCCTTTGGTTCACCGCGATTCCATGCCCCCTCGGATTCACAGGCCGCCGGCGCCTCTTGCGGTGAAACGGACGTTTCGGCCACCGGTTCCTGTTCCTGCACCGAAGGAACCGCCGAGGAAACCGCAACAGCCGCCGCAGCCGGCACGGCCTCATCATGGGTGGCATGTTCTTCTTGTTTGGCCGGCGGCACCGGCTTGGCGTCCATGACAATGCCACGCACGTTGAGGTCTACCGTGGTAACGTCCTCGACCCCGAGCATGTTCACGGCGGTATCGGTCAAATAATCGGTAATACGATTGGCAATTTCTCGCGCACTGGACGGCGATGCGCCCTTGTAGACCAACACGTCGGCCTTGACTCGGACCCTGCGGCGGTCATCGGCGGGCACCACGCGAATGCGGATTTTCTTCACTTCCGGCATTTTGTTGACCATGCGGGTAAGAGTGGACTCGACGGAATCGAGTTCGATGGTCACATCGCCATGCACCCCCGGAAACGTAATCACGTTGTGCCGGTAGGCGCCCCGTCCCGGCCACAAACCGATGAGGCCCGCCAGAATGGCGACGAGGCCGAATGCAAAACCGTACGGCGTCCACACGTGGATCTTGAACGCGGAAAAAATCATCGCGCGCAAAGAAGCATCCCACCACATCGCGGCAATCAGCGCGCCGCCGCACACCATGCATAACGCAATCAGTTTGAACAGAAAACGATGCACAAATCTCATGACCCTGAACCTTTCCGCGCCGCACGGGCGCAGGTCTGTCCGCCGAGGCGGGTTGTCTACCGTCGAATACCGGTGATGCGCACATTGACGCGCCCCAACGGCTGGCGCGTTGCATTCCGGACGGCGTTACGGACCGATTTCTGAACCTCAACGCCCAGTTGCCGCAGATTGTTGTGGCGTGCAGCCACGATCGCCACGTCAATGTTGACCCAGCCTTGCCGGTCAATGCACGCCACCGCGCCCGCCGGACGCCGGACGCCTATCCGCTCGCACCACGTGGAGCGCAACCGATGCACGCCTTCTTGGCGCAGCGCCTGCTCACCCGCGATTCGGGCGCAAACGCTCTCAAGTTTTTGAACGTCAACATTCATGTCCAATGCTCATGCCCTATGGGGCGTGTACGATAAATCTCTCGTTCGTTGATCATGGGACAGCATCTCCTGCCCGTCCCGCGCCCTTTCATCCAACGCGCTCGATGTAGGTGGCGGTGCGGGTATCCACTTTGATGACGGTGCCTTCCTGGATGTAGAGGGGCACCTGGACGACGGCGCCGGTTTCAAGCGTGGCAGGTTTGGTTCCGCCGGTCGCGCGGTCGCCTTGGAATCCGGGATCGCATTGGGTGATGGCCAGTTCGACGAAAAAGGGCGGTTCGAGCGAGAGGCACTTGCCCTTGTAAAAAAGCAGGGTGGCATCGGTGTTTTCCTTGAGCCACTTGCTGGCGTCGCCCATGATTTCCTCGCCGACGGCGAGTTGCTCGAAACTTTCCTTGTGCATAAAGTGGTAGAGGTCGCCGTCGTGGTAAAGGTATTGCCAGACCTGTTGTTCGAGTTCGGCCTCCTCGAATTTTTCGCCGGATCGGAAGGTTTTTTCGAGCACGCGGCCTGTAAGGACGTTTTTGAACTTGGTGCGGACAAAGGCCCCGCCCTTACCGGGTTTCACGTGCTGGAATTCAACGATCTGCATCAGATCGCCCTCGAGTTCCACGACCATCCCATTTTTGAAATCCGCCGTCGAAATCATGCGTTCAATACCTTCAATGCTTTTGGGGTGCGGGTCAACACCTCGCAGCCCTGTTCCGTCACCACAACCAAATCTTCGATGCGCACGCCACCTTGTCCCGGCAGGTACACGCCCGGCTCGACGGTCACGACCATGCCCGGCTCGAGCACGACTTCCGATTCGGCGTTCAGACGCGGTCCTTCGTGAATTTCGATGCCGACGCCATGGCCGAGTCCGTGGCCGAAGTGCACGCCGTAGCCGCGGAATTGAATCATGTCGCGCGCGACCGCATCCACGTCGCAGCACCGCGCGCCGGGCCGGACCGCTTGGACAGCCGCCATCTGCGCGTCGAAGACGGTCTCATACACCGCTTCAAACCAAGCGCCGGGGATCGTACCGCAGGCATAGGTGCGAGTCAAGTCCGAACAGTAGCCGCGATACCGGCAGCCGAGATCGATCAAGACCGTATCGCCATGTTTCAGGCGCGTTTCACCGGGGCTTCCGTGCGGCATCGAGGTGCGCGCGCCAAATAGGACAATCGTGTCGAATGACGCGCCGGACGCGCCACGCGCCTTGAATTCGTATTCGAGACGCGCGGCCACTTCCGCCTCGGTCACGCCTTCCCGGAGGTCTTCCAAGACGTGGGCCAGCGCCGCCTCCTTCAATTCGGACGCGGCGCGCAATGCGTCAATTTCCTCCGGCGACTTGATCATACGCAGCCGGGCAACAAGGCTGTCCGCGGAATTCAGGGATCCAGGAAAGGCTTTTTGCAGGGCTGTCATTTGAGCGACGGTCCAGTTGTTTGGATCGTATGTGACCGAGGAGACGCCCATGCCCGCCAGCCGCTCGCCCATGCGGGTAATCAAGTTACCCGAAACTTCCGAGACGCGAAAGGCCACGACCTGCTGTCGCGCCTGTTCGGTGTACCGCGAATCGCACAGAAATTCCGCGGCGTCCGTTGTTACAATCACGCCTGACGTGCTGCCGGTAAAACCGGTAAGGTATTGATTGTCCGGTGGAGCGATGCTCGCAAAGGCGTCGCTCTCCAACCCTGCCAGCGCCCTGCGCAGCCCTTCAAGTCGGGATGTAAAGTTATTTTCCATGTTGGGTCTCCGCTGTCGCGGGGTGAAGTGTACAATCGAACGTCGCGCCGGTGCGAATTGATGGACGATGTGGACGGTGTGGACGAATGGACGGTGAGGCCAATCGAGTAGGGGGGGGGGTTGCCCCTCTCCCCCTCTCACACCACCGGGCATA
>DAOTMJ010000055.1 GCA_035450225.1 Candidatus Hydrogenedentota bacterium | reverse complement strand
GGAAATCGGCGTTACATTCCGAAACCTTCACGACTCCGAGAACAAGGTACCCTCAAGCCGATATTGGGAACGAAAAAACGGGGAGATTATCCATGTTGACCCTTGGATGGCTGGCGCTGGTATGTGGAAATGCCTTGGGCGCATCGGTCGAATATCTCAGCGATGTGCAAAATGAGCGTATCGTCTATTATCAGACCCAAGGCTGGGGCGTGATGGGCATTGACACGGCGGTAAAACCGATGGACGGCCGCGATCCCATGCCCTTGCTTGTCAAAGGCGTTTCTTATGAAAAAGGACTGGGTCATCATGCGCCGGGCGAAATTCTCGTCGAACTGAATGGGGAATATGCGGCCTTCGACGTGGAAGTGGGCGTGCAACAGCAGGACAGCGGGGCCGGATCGGTCGTTTTTCAAATCTTCGTGGATGACGAGAAACGCTTCGACAGCGGCGTCATGCGAGGTTCCGATTCGGCGAAGCCGGCGCATGTCCCGCTCGATGGCGCGGACATTCTGAGGCTGGTCACAACGGATGCCGGGGACGGCATCACCTGCGATTGCGCGAACTGGGCCGATGCGCGCCTGACGCGGGCGGAGACGGCGTCTCGCAAACCATCTTCGGAACCCCTCGACATTGCCCCCTTTGGCCGCGTGGCCACATGGGATCCGGCACGCATGGACGGCGCGCGTTCGACGCGAATTCAGGAGTTTTCCGCGGATGACGTTTACCTTGAAACGCCCGTCAAGCCGGACAAGGGGCTTTACACGATTCCCATCCATGCCGGCAATCGGGGTTGCATCGGCCTGCAATGGGCCGAAACACGGCTATTGAAGCGCGTGGGCGTCGTTTTTGCCACCGAAACGGCCCCCGTCCCCGGCGATGCCGCCGTTCAGTTTTGGACCGGTGAATCGCCATGGCAGGGTGTATGGAAACCGCTGGCCGGCGAAGTGCAACGAGACGGTCAGGCATGGCTTTTCGATATTGATCTCAAGCGAAATCCCGAATTCCCGCGAACAGGCACGGAAAAGATTCGCTGGATCGTCCCAGAAGCGCGGTCCTTGCCGCCAATCGAACAGTTGTCGGCGTTTACGCGATCGAATTGGGCCGAAACCACATTGCGCATCGAACTCGAAGAACCGGCCGGCGAAGACGACGGACACATCGAAATCTACAACGGCGCTTTGCTGCCGGATTTGACGTCCGAGGCGCACTCCAACACTTCGTGTCCCCTGCGGGACACGGTGCGCTTGAAGGTCAAATACAGCCGGCCACGCCCGTCGAAATCTGATCGGACGGTGTTGCGCATCCAAACGCCTCGGGGAACCTGCGGGATTGCCGTCGAAGACGTGCTGTCGCTCAAACGGGTGTATGTCCCCGCAATCGGGGTCTATGCGACGCCCGACAGCGAACCAACTTCGCTGACCGAGTACCGCGATTCCCTCGCCGGCCACAAGTCGGTGCTGGAACGCGTGCGGGCCATGCCGGATCAATCGCTTGCCCAAGCGTTGGCGCATACGCACAATCCCATCCAAAATAACGGCCCGACGATGCTTTCGCTGGCATGCGACAACCGGAAAGTCATCGCGCATCGTGACGGCGGCATCCAGTTCGAGCCGCTGGGGGGGATTCCGCCCGAAACAGGCAGCGGAACATCTCCTTCCTGTCGCATGAGTATGCGGTTCGGTTCGGGCAAAGCGCCTGTCGCCAAGCGTATCTTGCGCGGCGAATGGCTGCCCGCGCCGGAAATCACAATCGAAGAAGGCGGCGTGATGTACCGTCAGTGCGTATTCGTTGCGCCGGGCGGACGTCCCCTTGCCACCGCGCCGCAATGGCTCTACGACAAGCCGGTATGCGTCGCGGAATATACCTTTGAAGGATCGGGCGAAGTCTCGCTTGGTCTTGCCGTCGCGGGTGGCGATCGCGCATACAAACCGGAGACAGACCCGAACAACGCTCGCGGATGGTTTGTTGAGCGGGGCCGGCTTCTGGCTCATGTCGCCATGGTGGACGAGGGATTGAAGTGCTTCGCGGCCGGTGATGAACTGGCCATTGCGGGCCGGGTAACGGCGGGCAACCGTCTGCGATGCACCGTTTTTATCCCGTTGTGGCAGGCGCTTGCCGCCGACTTCGAACCGGAACCGGATTGCGCGCCCCTTTTTGCGGACTTCCGGGATTATTGGGATCGGATCATGGCCGGGGCGATGCAGGTTGAGATTCCGGACCCGCTGTTGAGTTCTATCATCCGCGCATCGCAGGCGCATTGTCTGCTGGCCGCGCGCAACGAACGCGACGGCGCAACGGTGGCGGCATGGATTGCTTCCGATCGTTACGGCCCCCTTGAAAGCGAGGCGCACGCGCCCATTTACGGCATGGATTTGATGGGGCATCGGGATTACGCGCGGCGGTCCCTTGATTTTTTTGTCCAACGCTACAAGCCCGATGGCCTGCTGACGACCGGCTACACGTTGATGGGCACAGGCTGGCATCTATGGACGCTGGCGCGACATCATGCCCTGTGGCAGGACAAGCCATGGTTCGATCTTGTCGCGCCCAAGGCCGCGCAAGCCGCCCAATGGATTGCGCGGCAGTGCGAGAAGACCCGCCGAACCAACCGTTCCCCCGAAGAAACACCGGAAGCCGGTCTTGTGCCGCCCGGTGTTGGCGCCGATTGGAATCGTTTCGCATACCGTTTCGCGATTCAAGCCCACTATTATGCGGGTTTGCGGGAAATCGCCGATGCCCTGAATCGGATACGGCATCCGCAAGCGGGGCGCTTGTCCGGAGAAGCGGACCGATTCCGGGAAGCCATCCTGTACGCCTACCGGTGGAACCAAGCCCGGACACCCGCATGGCCGCTGTTTGATGGGCTGTGCATTCCGGCCTACAGCGGCATGCTCTATGGATTCGGCACGACCGGAGAGATGATCCCGGGAGAAGACGGCAACCGCAGTTGGGCATACGATGTCGAGTTGGGCGCACATCATCTTGTTCCGCTGGGAGTCATCGGACCCGGCGATCCCGAAACGGAGCAAATGATCGATCACATGGAAAATGTCTGGTTTCTCCAAAGCGGCATGGGCGACTATCCCGCAGACAAGAATGAAGCCGATTTCTTCAACATGGGAGGTTTCTCCAAAGTTCAACCGTATTACACCCGCAATGCCGAAATTTACGCCCTGCGCGATGACGTCAAGCCGTTTCTAAGATCGTATTTCAACGCCCTCGCGGCCCAAGTGAGCCTCGAAAACCTGTCGTTGTGGGAGCATTTCCACAACATCGGCGCATGGAACAAAACCCACGAAACCGGCTGGTTTCTGGTCCAGACGCGCACCCTCTTCGTGGCCGAACGTGGAGAGGATCTCTGGCTGGCGCCGTTCGCACCCAGCCAATGGTTCAACGACGGCAACGTCATCGCCATCGAAAACGCCCCAACGCGATTCGGAACGGTCGGTTATCGAATCGTCTCCTCCGTGTCAAAAGGCCATATTGACGCCTCGATTACACCGCCCGCACGCAGCACACCCGGCGCCATTGTCTTGCGCGTCCGTCATCCGGGGGATTTACCAATGAAATCCGTGGAAGTCAACGGGACGGCGCACACCGATTTCGACCCGGTAAAAGCCATTATCCGCCTCGCAACTCCTGCGGGAACTCCGAAAATTCATATTGTGTATTGATCGAAATTCGTGAATTATTACTTATAATATTATTAGCATAATGACATTCTAAAAAGGGTTGACTCAGGACACTTTGTATGCTATATTTTGACCGCGTTGAAGGGAACTGCCGATATAATTGAAAGCAGTCTGACTGCGCGAGGACACGTGATGAAGTAGAGATGCCTCGCCGTACGGGTACACGAGAATGCCCGTACAATGGGTGGTGGAATTACCCGGCTCCGAGCCAATTGTAGCACAGAAACTTGGATTACGGACGCATCGTGGGAGCCTAATCGGATGAAAAAGTGGACCGTGATGCTGATACCCCATGATCGGGGCAGCTCGCGAACGCTTAATCTGAGCGCTTACCAGATATGGCTGGTGGTGATGGTGGTGGTTGGGCTGTCTTTCACCACTTCATTCTTTTTCAAGCGCCATGAGTGCTATGTCCGGCAGGTAAAGCACCTCGAACAGGTGCGGCGCGACCTTGAAACCCAGTATGCGCAACAATTTTCGGCTCCGAATCCCCAGCCGGCCATGACCGCCCAAGAGCGCCTTGAACTCGAACAGCGGCTTCGCTCGGAATATGACGCCACTCTTTCGCGGATAACGGCCCAGTTGAGCGAGTTGCGCGACATGGAAAACCAGGCGCGCGGCCTGACGGGCCTTGCGCCACGGCGCACGGTACGGGAAGTCAGCATGGCTCCCGGAGGCGGCGGAAAAGGCGGCGGAGCGAGTTCGCTCGATGCCTTGGCATACGAGACGGAAGATCCCAAAATTGTTTCCCCCAGCGTAATCTACGGGCTTTCGCAGCCCTCGGCCGATCTGATCATCCAGGAAATCAATTTGCGGACAGCCAGCCTGCAGGAATTGGTCCGTGATCTACGGGCCAAGCAGGAGGAAGTGACGCGTCTACCGTCCATCTGGCCGACGCTCAGCAGCCGCCGCGACATCAGTTCCCCCTTCGGATTTCGGAAGGATCCGTACACGTTCCGGATTTCCCATCACGATGGCACGGACATTACGGCCCCGCTGGGTTCGCCCGTAATTGCGACAGCCAAAGGCACCGTGGTTTACTCCGAATACGACAAGGGCGGCCTCGGCCACCTCGTCAAGATCAACCACGGCGGCGGCATCGAAACATGGTACGGTCATCTCCAGACCCGGCTGGTCGAAGTGGGCGATCAGGTGGACCGAAAGACCGTCATCGGCAAACTGGGTTCGACCGGGCGAAGCACCGGACCCCATATCCACTACGAAGTCCATGTCAACGGCGTCCGGGTCAATCCGGCCAAATATCTGAAGTAGCCACGACTTCATCCCCTCCATAATGCCCTATCGCCCTTGGGGCAAACCGGGTGCGTCCGGCGTTTCTTCCCGAATGGAGGATCAATTTTCCGTTTCGTAGTGGACCCAAATCCTGGAGAGGCGGAGTTGGACGACGGTAAGGACAAGCACAATGGCGAAAAGGAACCACGCCATGGCGGAAGCATAGCCCATTTTCATATAACGGAAGGCGTTGTTGAAGAGGTGGTAGGCGTAGAAGAGGGTCGAGTCGAGGGGGCCGCCCTGTGTCATGATGAAGGCCTGCGTGAAGATTTGAAATGTGCCGATGATGCCCATGATCAGGTTGAACAGAATATAGGGGCTGAGCATGGGGATCGTGACGTGGAAGAACTGTCGGAAACGGCCGGCGCCGTCGAGTTCGGCGGCCTCGTAAAGATGGCGGGGGATGCCCTTCAGCCCCGCGAGCCATACGATCATGCCGGAGCCCGCGCCCCAGAGTCCCATGACGATCAACGCGGGTTTAGACCAGTATTGGTTTTGAAGCCACGCCGGGCCGTGAACCCCGGCCTTGGCGAGCAGGGCGTTCAGGATGCCCGCGTCGGGATTGAAAATCCATACCCACAATATCGAAGCGGCGACGGCGGGCATGATCGCGGGCAGGTAAAAGAATGTCCGGTAGATCGCCATGCCTTTGATTTCATAGTTGAGCAGCAGGGCGATCGCGAGGCTCAAGGCCATGCCCAGCGGAATGCCTATTGCCATGAACAGGGTGTTCCAGAGCGACTTGTAGAACAACGGATCGTCTGTGAGCATTGCGGTGTAATTGTCGAGTCCGACGAATTTGGGCGGCGACAGCACATCGTATTGGCAAAAACTCATCAATAACGAAAAACAGATGGGGCCGCCGCCGAACAGAATGAATCCGGCAAGCCACGGCATGGCAAAGAAATAACCGGCGCGGTGTTCACGCCGAAAATAGCCGCGCGCGCGCACGCGGCGTCCGAAATGCCAATAGCCGAACGGCAACCCCACAATGACCATGGCCACGTATATCCCTATAAGCGGGGCCCAGCGGACCACTGGGTACGGTTTCGGATTGTAGATTCGATCCAGTTCGGCCTGCACCATTTTTGCGTTCAAATCGAGCGCGATTTGCGCGTTTTTACGGGTATCGTTCTTGTCGTAGCGCTTGAAGATGCCGCTGTCGAGCGCGCGGACCTGTGCCGTCCACAACAATTGCCCAACCGGCGTAATGGGCAAATGCTCCGAGAAGGACATGCCGCCGAAAAATACGCGCATCGCATCCTTGTACTTCTCTTCGATGCCGGGATTGGCGTACAGGTAATGTTCGAGCGCCCATTCGGTGACGTCGCGACGCGCGCTGAACCACGGGATGAAGATGTTGCCTGCGGCCTGAGCGGCCTGTTTTCGGGCATTGGCGCGTATTTCGTAGGCTTGGCGCGACGCAAGGTGCTTGATGAATTTCCACGCCTCGTTTGGATGGCGTGCTCCTTTCGGCATCGCCCATGACCAGCCCGCCGACCAGCCGAGCGCTTTTTTGCCCGCGGGCGGCGGCGTGAGCACGACGCCAAACCGCATGTCGCGCCGTTGGTTCGCTATCGTGTTGAGGAAGCCGTCGCCGTCCACTCGCATTGCGATTTTCCCTGACAGAAACGGGTCGAGATCGCCGCCCTGCAGTGATGTCTGAAACACGCTGACCGCTTCCGCGCCGCCCATCAGGTCGTAGATTTCGGTCACATACGCGAGCGCCTCGACGGTTTCGGGACCGTTGAGGGTGCAGGTCCGCCCGTCGGGACTCAGAAATCGCCCCCCGTTCAGCCAACTGTAGAGATACAACCACGAATTACCGAAATTCGGTATGAATCCCACGCGGATCAAACGCCCGTTGTCGTCGCGTTCGGTCAGGATCTCCGCGCACTTTCGGAGTTGATCCCAATCGCGCGGCGGACCGGGTTTCGCCGGATCGTCCGGATCAACGCATCCGGCGGCGATAAGGGCATTGGCGTGTTTGTCGAAGATGTCCTTGTTGTAATAGAGGGCGCGATTATCCGTGTCGGCGGGGATGGCGAAGAGTTCCCCCTTGACCATGACATCAGACCAGCATGCCGGGAAGAACTGTTCCTCGCGCAACGTCATTGGATCGTTTGGATATTCAGCCAAATCGCGATCGTAGAAGGGTTGGAGCGATTCGAACGCACCCCGCGCGGCCATGCCGCCGACGGCGTAACGGTTGAACCATACGACATCCGGCGGATCGCCGCCCGCAATGGCCGTCATGAGCCGCTGCGGATCGTCAATATTGTTGATGCAGGCCGTCTGGCCCATGATGACTTTGATGGGAGGACACCCATCGCGGCCGTCGTGACGTGTTTCGAAATCCTGGATCAGATCCAGAGCGAGCGTGTCCCACTCACTGCCCCAGAAAAAGATCGTAACAGGTTCGTTGGCATGCGCCGCCAACGCCGTGAAAATGAGAACCAGTCCAAAGGCATTTCGCATGCAACACATGAGACCATACCGGCCATTGCCGGCTCAAGTCGGTTTCGTGGACGAGGCTGGACAGGGGCTATTCCATCGGGACAAATTGCCGCAAGGACGCCTCATGGACCGCTTTTGCAAGTTCTTTGCGGTCCGTTCCAGAAATGGGTTCCGTTCCGAAGGTGAGAACCGCATCGAAGCCGGGATATTGGGCCATTCGGACAAAGTGCGCCCCGAACGAAATGGGTTCCCACCAGGTAATCCATTGCGTTGCGGGCGGCAGACCGGGGCGCGGATTGTAATGGATCGTTGCGTAATAAACGGGAATGCCATATTCAATGGCCGGTGCAAACAGGGCCGTTTTATAGGGCATGATGGTCGTGCCCTTGGATGTCGTGCTTTCGGCGAACATCACGACCCCTTCACCCCGATCGAGCGTTTCCCGGATGAGTTTGTTCACGCGAACGGTGTCGCTTCGTTTCTGGCGGTCCACGAAAATGGCATTGACGCGCCGGGCGAAAAAGCCGATGGCGGGCCAATGCGCCACTTCGCTTTTGGCGACGAATTCGCCGCCCACCACGCTGGCGATGGTCAGGCCGTCCATATAGGTCAAATGGTTTGAAACAAGGAAGAAGGGCGGTTTTGGCGGTTGGCCATGGACGATAATCCGCATGCCGAACATGCGCGCCACGCAACGGGCCCATGTCCGAAACGCAAAACGCCGCCAGCGGACGGCGCCGCCCTCAAACAGGCGCGCAAATGGCCGCCCCAGCGTCCATAACACAAAAAACGCCAAGATGTAGCCCGCCATCCCCAGAATGCGAATGGCCACGCGAAAAGTGCCCATGAACTGTTTCCTCGATCTGCAGGGCGCGTATCGTATCATGCCCCCATGGGATTTTGGAAATCAGTCCTTTTCCCGACACCCGTGACAGTCTTTTGACGTCCGGTTTGTTTTTGACTTCTCCCGCAGGTACGCTATCGCGTGATTTTGGACAATAAATAACGAAAGGTACGACGATGAAGACATCCGCAGCCGTTTTTTCAACCGTGTTGCTGTACATTTCATGTATGGCTTTTGCGGGTGATTCGCCGCAGTTTCGGGGCCCCAACCGCGATGGCAAATTCGACGAACAAGGCTTGTTGAAGACATGGCCTGAGGGCGGTCCGTCCATTGCATGGATTGCACAGGGGCTGGGCCGGGGCTATTCGTCGGTATCGGCCGTACAGGGAAAATTGTATACAACGGGCATGCTCGAAGGCGAAATCGGCCACCTGTTCGTCCTGAGCGCGGATGGAACGGTCGAAAAGAAAATCCCATACGGAAAGGAAACCACGAACGATCAGGCGCCCGGTTCGCGTTCGACCCCCACGCTGGATGGCAATCGGGCCTACCTGATGTCCGCGCTGGGCATGGTCTATTGCATCGATCTCGACACCGGCGCAAAACGTTGGGAAGTGAACGTTCTCGAACGTTTCAACGGTTCGAACAACCTGTGGAATCTGGCCGAGTCGGTGCTGATTGACGGCGAACGCGTCATCTGCACGCCGGGCGGTAAGGACGCCGTCGTCGCGGCCCTGGATAAAATGACCGGCGAAACCGTCTGGACCACCAAGGGTCTCGAAGACCGTGCTTCCTATTGCTCGCCCGTCATCGCCAATCATCATGGACGTCGCATTCTCCTGGCTGAAACCAGCAAGTACATTCTCGGCGCCGACGCGGAAACCGGCTCGTTGTTGTGGTCTTTCGAGCAGAAAGTGCCGTGGGACATACACGCCGTCCCGCCCGTGTACAGCAACGGCCTCGTGTATTACACCGCGGGCGACGCCGTGGGCGGCGGCGCGCTCGAAATGGCGCCGGACGGGATGTCGGTAACGTCGAAATGGACCAATCGCGACCTTGATTCGCTGCATCACGGCGTCGTGCTGGTGGACGGCTGCCTCTACGGGACGAGTTCGAAGCGGGGCCGGCTGGTATGCGTCGAAATGGCCACGGGCCGCACCCTGTGGAGCGCAAAGGAAATCAAGGAGTGCGTCGTCGTGTACGCCGACGGCATGCTCTACACTTATGAAGGGCCGAAAACCGGCATTGTCAGTCTTGTCAAAGCCGTCCCGTCGGGTTTTGAACGCACCGGCCAGTTCACCGTCGAACAGGGAACACACCAGCATTGGGCACATCCGACCATCGCTCACGGCCGTCTTTATATTCGCCACGGCGACGCCCTGATCGCCTATGATGTCGCCGAAAAGAAATAGAACGCCTGTCTCGTTGTCGTCGCCGGAATTATGGACACGTGAAGGGGATGGCGAATTTGGGCTCGCGTTGATGGGGTTGAATGTGGGGAAAGGTTTCCCTAGAATCAATTCCGTTGAGGGTGACGCTTTTTGTTAGAGTATTCATGTGTCCTCGACAGCGATTTAGCAATAGGGAAATCCAGTCGCTGAAAACGACATTGCGGCAAGGCCGCCGAAGGGAACCATGCTTGAAAATCGTCGCAAGGCTCTTGTTGTTGACGATGAAAGCGATGTCCGCCTGTTTGTGAGAACCATTCTCGAAACGGAAGGGTGGCATGTCGTTGAAGCCGTCAACGGCCAAGAAGCGATCGACATGGCCAACGACGAGGCGCCGGATTTGATCGTGCTTGATCTGATGATGCCGGTCAAGGATGGCTTTGAGACGTTCAAGGAACTGCGCGAGGGCGTTTTTACGAAAGACATACCCGTCGTGATGTTGACGGCGATCAATCAATTCGAGCAGGAAGCGAAAGAGGATGAGGCGTCGGTGGGAAACCGGTACGGCGTGGCAAGGCCGGAGGGATTTGTGGAGAAGCCAGTGGATCCGGTCTTTCTGCTCTACACCATCAATGGAGCGGTGAGGTAAATGGATCAATACGAACTCGTTGTACACAAAGGCGGATTGGAGTTCGGACGTTTCGGCATCGGGGAAGGCGGCTTGGCAATCGGCCGCAGCACGGACGCGGATGTAATTCTGACAGATAGCGCCGTGTCGCGCTCGCACGCGCGCGTCTATCTCGATTTGGACAAGATCATGCTCGAGGATCTCGGATCGCGCAACGGCATCTACGTCAACGGCCGCCTGATGCGCAAGACGGTCCTGACCGAGCGCGACCGGTTCCAGATCGGCGACTATCTGTTTTCCATCGAACGCGCCGTCCCGGTGAACAGTTCATCCACGACCATTTCCTATCATCAGGGCACACTGCTGTACGAGCAAATGGTCTCGCCCGGCGACAAGGGCCGCCTGCCGATTCTCTATCGGGCGGCCCATCTGCTGGGCAGCGTGTTCGACATGGACGATTTGCTTTCGCAGATACTGGCGTTGATTTTCGAGGCCGTGCCGGCCCAGCGGGGATTCATCCTCACGATAGATGCCAACACGCAAATGCCGGTCATCCGGGCCTCGCATTCGCAGGAAACAACCGGAGATGGCCCGCCCCTCAGTCGCACGCTGATCGATCGCGTGCTGGGCCAGAAGGACGCTGTCATGACGATGGACGCCTTGGCGGACGAGCGTTTCGACGCGTCGAAAAGCGTGATGGCCCACGCCATCCGATCGGCCATCTGCGTGCCGCTATGCGGCCGGCAGGGCGTCATTGGCGCCCTTTACGTGGATTCCGGCACCAAGGCGATGCCCTTTTCGCACGGCGATTTCGAACTCCTCATGGCGCTTGGCCGTGTGGTGGGGTTGACGGTCGAAAACGCCCAACTCCACCACGAGAAAGTCGAGCAGGAACGTTTGGCGGCCATCGGCCTTGCCATGGCGAGCGTCGGGCATTGCGTGAAAAATATCCTAACCGGCATGAAAGGCGGCGCCGAAATCGTCGAAGAAGCCACCAAATCCAAGGAATGGCGCCGCGTCGAATGGGGGTGGCCGGTCCTGAAACGATCGATTGATCGCATTGAAGGACTCATGCTCAACCTGTTGATGCTGTCGAAGGAGCGCGTACCCGAACGGACCGCGACGGATCTGAACAAAATCATCGAAGACGTGTTGGGCACGATTGAACTGCGCGCAAAGGACGCCCACGCCGAACTCCATTTCGACCCCGTTCCCCTGCCCCCCGCGTATGTGGACGGCGCCTCGATATACCGTCTGGCGCTCAATCTCATTGTCAATGCCATCGAGGCCTGCCAGGATAAGGGAGGCCATGTGACGGTGGCGTGCTCCGCCGACTCGTTCGGACACACGATTCAGGTGAGCGACACGGGCTGCGGTATTTTGCCGGAAATGATCCCCCATTTGTTCGATGCTTTTTCGAGCACCAAAGGATCGCGCGGGACGGGATTGGGCTTGGCCTGCTGCTGGAAAATCGTAAAGGAACACGGCGGCACGATCGAATGTTCCAGCGAACCGGGCAAGGGCAGCGTGTTCACGGTGTTCTTGCCGCCTGCCGATTCGGCCAACTCGCCGCCGCCGCTGTTTCTTGCCCCTGTTTCAGGATCGGATTGTCCACGATGAATATCTCGTCACGTTGTGAATATGCCTGCCGCGCGGTCATCGAATTGGCTCGTCTTTCTTCCATGTCGCAACCGACGACGATAGAGGCCATTGCCCGAAAGCGTGGCATTCCGGAAAAATTCCTCGTCCAGATATTGCTCCAGCTCAAACGCGCCGGCATTGTGCGCAGCGTTCGCGGCGTGCATGGCGGCTATCTGCTGGGACGTATGCCCGAATCCATCACGCTGCTGGACATCGTGCAAGCGGTGGACGGGCCCGTGCTTCGTCCCCTGCCGGTGCGAGACGAAGGTTCCGCCGACCTCGCCCCCACTTGGCGAGAAGTCGCGGCAGGCATCGAGAACGTCCTGCGTGAAGTCACCGTCCGGACTATACTCGATCGCGCCAGCGCCAGCACAATGTATTTCATTTGATTTTTTCAAGGAAAAGGGAAGTATTTCATGAAAGAGGAAACAATTCTTCATCCAAAGGAACCGAAGGGAAACGCAATCCGCCGGCGTTTGGACAAGGTTGTTGGCCGCGGCCTGCGAACCTATACCCCCTCGCAACTCGTGGTAAAAAAAGCCAAAGGCTGCCACATTTGGACGGTGGACGGCCGGAAACTCATTGATTTTACGAGTGGCGTCCTCGTGGCAAACCTCGGCCACGGTCATCCGTTGTTCGAACGGCTTTACCGCCGTTACGCGTCCGGTCTGCCGCGCAATGCCTACAATATGATTGCCCCCGTGGAAGTCGAGGCCTCCGAACGTCTGATTGAAAGCATGCACAATCCAAAGGCGCAGAAGGTTTTGTGGGCGGCGAGCGGTTCCGAGGGTATTCAGAAAGCAATGTGGGCCGCCTTGCACCGCCATCCGGACCGCCCGATTATGGTCGCGACGCGCGGGGGATTTCACGGGAAAAAGGGACTGGCCGGTGAAGTAACCGGCGAATCCAGTCCAAACCCGAATGTTCGATGGATTTCTTTTCCCATGCACGAAGTCAAGCCGCCCGCATTCTATCAGGCCGAACTCGATGCGCTCGCCAAAGCCAATCCGGGCCGGATTTCCCTGCTCATCACCGAGCCATATCTCGGCGCAAAAGGATCATTTCATCCGCCCAAGTGGTATCACAAACTTTTGCAGGCATGGTGCGAAAAGCACGATGTTGCGTTGATTTTTGACGAGGTCCAGGCCTGTCATGGCCGGACGGGCCGCATGTACGGGTTCCAGACCTACGGCGTCCGGCCCGATCTGGTTGTGCTCGGCAAGGGCCTCGGCAACGGCGAACCGGTAGCGGCCGTCGTCGGCCGGGCCGACCTGATTGACTCGCTGCATTACGGGGAAGCCTCCGACACCTATAGCGGCAATCCGCGCGCCTGCGCGGCCGTCTGCGCAACTTTCGACGTATTCGAACAGGAGCGGATAGTGGATCACTGCCGTGCCATGGCCAAGGTAATGCGCCGCAGCCTCGATGGCCTGATGCGGCGTTTTTCCTTTATCAAGGCGGTCCGCGGTGAGGGTCTTGTCTATGGCATCGAAATGGTTGACGACGCAACGGCCAATCGCTGCGTGCTCGAGGCTTATTATGGGAACGGAAAGTCCGGCGTGCATTTCCTCGGTCCCCTTGCCGGCAAAGTGCTGCGCGTCAGTCCGCCCCTAATCATCACCCGCCACGAGATTGAAACGGCCTTTTCCCTGATAGAAACGGCTTGGCGGTGCATCAACCCTTAGGAGAAGGATATGGCGCGGAAAAAAACGGTTCTTGTGGTGGTTGCCCACGCCGACGACATGGAATTTCTCGCGGGCGGCACGGTCGCGCGCTTTGTTTTCGAAAAGGGCTACGACGTTTACGAATACATCCTCACGGACAATGCGAAAGGCTCGTACCGGTTGTTGCCCGAAGTGCTGATCGAATTATCGGCGCGGGAAGCCATCGAGGCCGGTGAAACGCTCGGCCTGAAGGAAGTCCGTTTTGAAGGTTATCCCGATGGCGAACTGAACGAGGTGCATCCGAATGTGCTTCGTGGCCAGATCATGGCGATTATTCGGGAACTCAAGGCCGATGTGGTGATGAGTTGGGATCCGTTTGCGCCGGGCGAGGATCATCCCGATCACCGCATGGTTGCCATGGCCACGCTTGAGGCGATCTCATTTGCCTCCAATCCACTTTTCTATCCGAATCACCGCCATCCACCGTACATGGTTACTGAAGCGTACTGGTTCGCCAAGCATCCATGGAATGCCGACTATTTCGTGGACATTTCTTCCACGATTGACAAAAAGATTGAAGCCCTGCTCAAGCATGATTGCCAGATGGCGCTGACCGTGGACGCGCTTGCCCGCGAAGCCGAGGTGATCGGCGCCGATGTGCCCATCACGCGCGACATGCCTCCGGAGCAATACCGTCCCATCATCGAAATGGGCGTGCGTCGGTTTTGCGCGGAAACCGGGGCCGCCGCCGGGATGGCCTACGCCGAGCGATTCCGCCATGAAAAACCGGGCATGCTGGACAAGGTTCTCGGCACGCAATTTGTCCAACCAGATTTTTAATCCGAACAGGGGAACAGGATAAGGAACTCCGACGGAACGTATGGAAACCAACGCGCATTTCCTTGATGCAATCGTCATCATTTTCGGTGTGGCCGTCGCCGTTGCATGGCTTTTTCGCCAGGTGCGGGTGCCCACGATTATCGGATTTCTGATAACCGGCATGGCCATCGGGCCTTCCGGCTGGCAACTGGTGGGCGCCGAGAATGTCGCCCAGTTCGCCGAAATCGGCCTCGTGCTTCTGTTGTTCACAATCGGGCTTGAGCTCTCCCCGGAACCATTGATGCGATCGGGGATACGGCTGGCCAAGGCGGCGAACGGCCAGATAGCCCTGACGGCCGCCCTGGTCGCAGGCATCCTGATAGCCGCTACGCAATTGAGCGGCATGACCAGCCTGTTGTTCGGCGTGGCCGTCGCCCTCAGCAGCACGGCCATCGCGCTCAAGCAACTGAGCGACCGGGGCGAAACCGGCTCGGCGAACGGGACGATCATCATTGGCATATTGCTGCTTCAGGATGTCGTCGTCATCGTGTTGCTGTTGTTGCTGTCGGTGCTGGCGCCCGGCGGCGGTTCGTCATCCGGCTGGATGCGCATCGTGGCGCACGCGGCGGCGGGCATCGCGATTCTGGCGGCGGCAACGGGATTGGCGCGGTGGCTGTTGCCGAAGATACTTAACCAGATCGTGCGTTACGGCGGACGCGAATTGCTGACGTTGTTCGCGGTGCTGATGGCATGCGGCGGCGCCTGGGGCGCGTCCGCCATGGGCTGGTCGCCCGCCTTGGGTGCGTGCATTGCCGGCCTGCTGCTGGCCGGCGCCGACCAGCGTCATCAACTCGTGGCGGAAATCACGCCGTTCCGCGACGTGTTCAATGCCTTGTTTTTCATTTCGCTGGGCATGCTGGTCCGGTTGGAAGTCCTTTTCACCCATCTGCCCCTGATTTTGGCCATGATTGCCGCCACACTCATCCTGAAGCCGTTGTTGACGGCCGGCGCGGTGGCCATGGCCGGCTGGCCGGTGCGGGTGGGCATTCATGCCGGCATCGGACTCTGCACCGTCAGCGAATTCAGTTATGTGCTGACCCATCAGGCAGCCCGGCAGGGCTTGGTCCAGCCGGAAGCCATGGATCTTATGGTCGCCTATGCGGTTTGCACGATGATTGGCGGCGCGCTGCTGTTTCCGTTTGCCGGACCGATTTCCCATGCCATCGGGGGGTTGTTGCGGCGCGAGAAAGAACACTCCGGGGAACGGGAAACAAAACCGTCCGAATTTCATGATCATGTCATCATTATCGGTTATGGTTTTACCGGTTCGAATCTCGCCCGCATGTTGACGGCGACCCATATCCCCTGCTGCCTCATCGAGATGAATCCCGCTCACGTGGCCAAGGCGCGGGGCGACGGCATCAAAGTCATCGTCGGAGACGCCGTGCGCATGATTATCCTCGAACACGCCGGCATTGACGCTGCGCGCGCCCTCGTCGTCGCCATCAACGATCACGAGGCGACACGTCGAATCGTCGCGCAGGCCAACGCGCGCCGTCCCGAGCTCTACATCCTTGCACGCACCGACTTCGTGACCAACATGGACGCGCTGTACGAAAAAGGCGCGAAACTCGTGATCCCGCAGGATTTCGAGACATCCATCGAGGTCGCCGCGCATATTCTGCGCCAGTTCGGGATCCCCGACAACATCGTCGAGGCCCAGATTGCGGCGGTGCGGGCGGGCGGGTACGGCATGCTGCGGGGCAAGGCCACTGATCGCGCCGCGCAAACCGAACTCATCAAGATCCTCGAACGCACCACCACCCAGACGTTTTATCTCGCCGATCACAGCCCTGTGTGCGGGCAAACCGTCGCGCAACTGAATTTGCGCGCCCAAACGGGCTGCATGATCATTGCCGTTGTCCGATCCGGTACACCGACGACCAATCCTTCGCCGGATTTTATCTTCCAGCCCAACGACGTGCTCGTGCTGGTCGGCGCGCATCAGCAAATCGAGGCCGCCAAGGGCCTTCTCGACCGCGGCGCCTCCTTGGAATAACTAAATGAAATACAACCGAAGCCAAGCGCCTGATGGTATTTTTTTGGCTTCTCTGTCCAAATGGCGGCTTGCAGAAAGCCATTTTGAGTAATTAGGCAACGGTTTTTTCGGGTTAGCGTTCTTGAGACACCTCTTCTTCGCGATGAAGAAGAAGTGTCCCCGATCAATCGTATTTTGGACCGCTCTGCCATGCGGATTTGTGTTTGGAATCGCCTGGCCCGAACATCCGTACCCTGTTTTCCATCTGCGGGTATCTGCGTCATCTGTGGATCATGTGGTTTTCCGCAGATGACGCAGATACACGCAGATATCGAACAGATGAACGGGATAAAAAGCTAACTTTCAAGGCCCCGCCGTTCATTCGTGGCGGCGGGGTGGCTTGACCTCAATGATGACGCCCTTGACGTTGTCAACAATGGAGGCAATGTGGGGATCTTTGAGGGCCGCACGGGCATCTTCCGTAGAGACACGCGCGCCGTGCGGGAGGCGTTCCGCGGGAGGGACGGATTCGACGGCGGGTTCGTCTTCGGTAATTTCGCATCGAAATGTGGCCAAGTTGTCCGTAATCGCCGCCAATGTTTCCTCGATGCGTCGGCGATGTTCGGGTTTATCGAGGGGCACACGGCCTTGGACTGAACGGGCCGGAAAACGCAAGACGAGGACGCTCTCCTCGACGGCGGCGGGCCTTGCATTCGACAAATGGACGCGGAGGGCCAATTGGTCTTCTGTGGCCTTTTCAAATATGACAGCCCATGCAGCCTCAAGGTTGTGCGCGTCAACATGGATGCGTTTGGCGGGGGCCGGCGCTTCGGATTCGTAGGCGCCAGGCGCTTCCTGTGCGCAGGCGGGCGCCAGGGCATCCGAAACCGGCGCGGCAGCCATGACGGCGCCTTCGCCGAGCATCATGACCTTTTCAAGAACGGTGTCCACGCTGATTTCAACGGCGCGTTTCGACAAACGGATCAACAACGTTTCAAGCGCAATGCGTTGCGCCAATTGGGAATCGAATCCTTTCGTGAGTTCCGCGAACTGTTCGACAAGTCGGATTAGATGGGTCAACGTGAACTGTTCCGCCCGTGTTTGCATCGCGGCCACTTCGCTGTCCGGCAGTGCGAGAAGTTTTTTTGCGGCGCCCGCCTTGCAAACGAGCAGGTTCCTGAAGTATCGCAGGATGTCCTGGACAAACTGGGTCAAGTCCTTGCCCGCGAACACAACGTTTTCGACCAGTTCCAACTGCCTTCCGATGTCCTTGGCGACAATCGCGTCGCACAGATCGTGCATAACTTGCCAATCCACAAGGCCAAGGACATCGAACACGTCCTTGAATGTAATCTCGTTGCCGCAGTATGAAACCAGTTGATCGAGTATGCTTTCGGCATCGCGGACACCGCCCTCGGCGGCGCGGGCAATGGCGTGAAGCGCCTCGTCGGTACAGTTGACGCCTTCCTTGTCCAATATTCCCCGAAGCAGCGCGCAGATTTGCGGAAGCGCCACGCGGCGGAAATCGAAACGCTGGCAGCGGCTGATAATCGTCGCGGGAACTTTGTGCGCCTCGGTGGTCGCCAAAATGAAGATCGCGTGCGCCGGCGGTTCTTCCAACGTCTTGAGCAACGCATTGAAGGCGCCGGCCGATAATTGGTGCACCTCGTCTATGATGTAGACCTTATACCGTGAACGTGACGGCACGAGCCGTACATTCTCGCGTATTTCACGGATATCGTCCACGCCATTGTTCGAGGCCGCATCAATCTCGATGACGTCCATGTTGTTGCCGTCCGAGATTGACCGGCAATTCTCGCAGGTCATGCACGGCTGAACGGTTGGAGTGTTTGTCGAGAGACAGTTCAACGCCTTCGCGACAATACGGGCCGTGGTGGTCTTGCCGACGCCGCGCGACCCGATGAAAAGGAATGCATGCGGAATACGGCCCGTTGCAATGGCATTTTGGATTGTGCGTGTGATGTGTTCCTGGCCGACGACATCTTCAAACGTCTGCGGCCGCCACTTCCGCGCAAAAACAACGTAATGTCCGCCAGCCATGAAGCCTCCGTGGGGAATTCAGAATTTGGTAGTCGGAAATCAGAATGGCGTTCTTCCAACTCCCAACTTCCATCTCCCAACTTCAGAAGAATTACCCGCGCACCCGCCGTCGAACGCTTGCCCAGAACGGCCACGAAGCCGCCGGCTCGGGCCAGGCACTCCCGCAGCACACGTGAACATCCTCCTACGGCTGCTTCCGTCAGGACCTGACCGGGTTTGGCGGCATCACGTTGAGCAGGACCCAACCGTCAACACCACGTGCTTCGCACCTGGCTAATGAACAAGACGTCCTCGGGCGGGAATTCGACCTCGCTAAAGCGGATTGCGAGTGCAGGGCACCGCTAGTTCCCCGTCTAGCGCGGGCAAAATTGAAATCGCCTTCAGACAGCGACACCTTAGCACAGCCGCATGAAATGAGTCAAACGGTCCGGAAACCCGTGCCTTTTTTGATGGATTTCTCCATCGTGAAACAGGCATCTTCCATTTTCAAAAGGTGACTATGCTACGATTGGGTAAACGCCAAACGAGGGAGGACAAACGATGACAGCGGCAGAGTGGCTCGGGGCCGTAATAGTGGGTTTGGCTGTATCTCTATCGGGCATCGCGGCGGAAGCACAATTGCCTGGAAACCGAATGCTCAACAACTTCGTCATGCAACTCGCCCCGCCCGGCCCCGTGTCGTCCGGCGATGCCGCGATCGAATTCGAGAATCCACGCGAGGGATGGGTGTTAATTTCATTCGATAAACCAAAAAGACCGCGCCCGGCGCCCTTGGCCTTCCTCGACACGGAAAGCGATCCGATCCTGTGGCGTCCTCACCCGACAACCGGTGCGCTGGAAGCGATGCGATACCTGTCGTCCGGGCCGCACGCGCTGTGCGTGAAACAAGGCCGCGGTTGCCGCCTCGATATCCGCGCCGTGCCGGAAATCATGTATTGTTACTATCCGACGAAGCCGCACATCGCCAGCCACGGTCCCTACGACTGGGCCTTCATGGAGCGCCACGTCCTTTCGGATGTCAACGTGCTGGTTACGCGATCGAAGATCAACCCGGACGAGTTCAACCAATGGACGCGTGAAGGCCGCCGCTGGATCGCGAACGCGAGCTTGCCCGGCCTAGGCAAGCCGGAGCCGCCCGACGTCGAGGAGGTGTATGCGGCATGGGCCGATAATCCGGGCGTAACGGCGCCGGGTTTCAGCGGCTTGATCGTGGACGAATTCTGCGGTTCGGATTTGATGCATTACGCCCCATGGACCGATGCGGTCAAGCGGCTGCGCGAAAATCCTGCGTTTGCCGGGCGGACGTTCTATGCGTGGTGCGGCGCGCTGCACGAAAAAGAAGCCAGCCTCGCATTTGCAAAGGCGTTGAGCGGATGGGGATACCGCTTCGTGTGGGAGCAGTACATGCGGGAGGCGCCATCGGAAGAAAAGGCCTTGCGGCAATTCGACGGCGATCTTGTCCGGCCGCTTGTCAAATGGCAGGCCGCCATGCCGGACATCGGAAAGAAACTGATCGTCTGTCTGGGCTACCTCTCCGCGCCGCCGGAATCGCTGAACCGGGATCCAGGCGTGGACTACCACGTCTTCATGGACCTGCAATTCCATCGCCTCGCCACGGATCCCGCATGCGCCGGCATCTACGGAATCATGGAATACATGGCCGATTACGCGGACGAGGAATCGCTGCGTTATGCGCAGAAACTGTTTCGGCATTACTGCATCGAGGGCAAGCGCACGCGGTACAACATGGATCCGTATCGCCTGGCCCACATCGCCAATCCCGATTTTGAGAACAGGCTCGCGGGCTGGGACGTTTTACCGGCCGAGCCGGGCAGCATCGAAACTGGTTCGATGAAGGGATTCAGCTGGCTGCAGGGCCGCTACCCGGAAACGCGGCAAGGCGATCGGTATTGCGTCATGCGGCGATCCGCTTCACGACCGAACCGTGTCGGACAGATCGTTCGAGGGCTCAAGCCCGGCCGCCTCTATTCGGTCAAATGCCTGTCCGCCGACCTGCAACGCCTCGCATGCGCGGAAAAAACGACTCTGACCATTGGGGTAGACAAAGCCGACACTCTTTCCGAATACGGGTTTCAATGCATCTTTCCGAGTTGTTACTCACACCAGGTTGAACCCTACGACGCAAACCATCCCGCTCACATGAGCTACCACCGTCTTGTGTTCAAGGCCAAAGCCCGCACAGCACGAATCTACATATCCGACTGGGCATCTGATTCTGAACCCGGCGGCCCCATCGGAGGGCAAACCGCCTTCAATTTTGTTGAAATTCAACCCTTTCATCCTTGAACACAAACGCGAAACGGGCGCATACCTATCCGCTCCTGAGACTTTTTGTGCTTACGGGGTTCCTGTTTTTTTCATTGCTGTCCAAAATAACTTGAGAGCACCGAGTTCTTGAGACAAAAGAATGAAAAGTTCCACGACGATTGGCGTTTCCGGGCAATTTCATTTTGGATCAGGTATCGAGTTCTGGTGGTGAAATTGAAAATGGCCGCTCTGTAGCGCCGATTTCCAAATCGGCATATCGTGTTTCAGCAAGCCGGTTTGGAAATCGGTGTTCCATTCCGAGAACTTCACGACTCCGGGAACACGGTACTCTCAAGTGATTTCAAGAGGGAATAATGATGAATGGCAGCCCGTAGGGGAATCGAACCCCTGTGACAAGACTGAGAATCTCGCATCCTAGACCGCTAGATGAACGGGCCGCAAAAAGGCGGAAGAATCCACCCGTGTCGCCTTATGGCTGCCGGACTAGGACTCGAACCTAGACTAGCCTGATCCAGAGTCAGGTGCCCTACCAATTAGGCCATCCGGCAATGTTTTTATATTATCGCAAGGTGACGCGGAAAATCAAATCGGCGATTCGCAATCCGTCGAACGAATGGCGACACGTTTGCCAACGTGCCTTGAAAACGGACCAAGATGCTGTCTTACCTCCATTTTATGTTCAGACAGAATTTTCAGGATTGCACTGGTAACGGGAAGGCAACTGAACGAAATCGGAGGAAATTCCGTGTGTTGAATCAATCCGATTTCTGCGTGTAACAATTTTTAGGTCTTTGCTCCCCAAATCCGGTCCTCTTGTCCCAATCAAGCCATGACGGATGTATTCGCCGCGCGTTGCGCTTGACTTTGGCGGAAAACGTTTGCTATCGTACAGCCTTGCCGCTTGATAGCGTCAGGACTTACCGGGTGCCGGCTGGCGTAGCTCAGCAGGTAGAGCAACGGATTTGTAATCCGTGGGTCGGGGGTTCGATTCCCTTCGCCAGCTCCAATAGCACGCGGAAGTGATGGTGTGTGTTTTTTTGCGTGGTGAGATGCCCGAGTGGTTAAAGGGAACGGGCTGTAAACCCGTCGGCAATAGCCTACGAAGGTTCGAATCCTTCTCTCACCACCATTGTTGAATTTGGTTGCATGAGCGGGAATAGCTCAGTTGGCTAGAGCGTCAGCCTTCCAAGCTGAGGGTCGCGGGTTCGAACCCCGTTTCCCGCTCCACGTAATGAATTATGGGCCCGCGTAGCTCAGTAGGTAGAGCACTTCCATGGTAAGGAAGGGGTCAGCAGTTCGATTCTGCTCGTGGGCTCCATCTTTTGTTTATGAAAGCAGGCGGGTAACCGCAACAGAGATCGCCGACAGACACGGAGGTATAACGCGACATGGCAAAGGCAAAGTTTGAGCGGACAAAGCCGCACGTGAACATTGGCACGA
>DAOTMJ010000054.1 GCA_035450225.1 Candidatus Hydrogenedentota bacterium | reverse complement strand
ACAGTCGCGCTGAATAGTACATGCGACTATAGCCCGACGCATTATATGGCAAGTGAAAATGCTGGTTTTGCAGGCGCGTCGTGGTCCGTGTACTCCACAAGCCCGACGTTCACGCTTTCCGCGGGCGCGGGAACCAAGACGGTCTATTTCAAGACAAAGAACGAAATCGGAGAATCGTCTGAGATTAGTGATACAATAGTATTAGAATAAATGAAAAAATATACAATTAATATATATATTTAAATGGGCCCTCAAAATGAGATTGATCTGTAGAGAAACTAATCAAACTGTTTTCATCGTTTGCTTTGCAATATTATTCATTGCAAAATATGCAACAGCTGCCCAAGTTTCACTATGTGATTATTGGCCTCACAAGGCAGGAAATAACTGGTTTGCACGATATCCAGACGAGTACTTTGATCAAAGGTTCTCTTTTGACGAAGAATTCGAGGTTAATGGATATTGCGTCTGGAAAACACTTGAAGGAATTATGGGTGACTTCAGTTATCCTAAAGTTCTATATCGTGTTTTTATGGATGACTGGCTGTACATCACGAATAACCAAGCAGACTTGGTTCAATTGCCGAATATAACTGGCGATCTCAAACGGTTCCTGCCTTTAACGATTTCTTTGGACGAATCTTTTTTTTCGCCATACTTGAACGAGGCGATTACTCCTCGTATGGCGTCATTGTTCGAGTTCTTTCCTGAACGAGGTATTCGATTACTTGGGGGAGATTTGAGGTTATTCCCGTTCGGTAATCAGCCTGATGTCCTAGTCTTCATGTCGCAACCGGGACAGAATTTTCCATTATTTGGTTTGGGAAAAGGTCTAGGCGTGCTGTTTTATGCGTGGTTTGTTATTGACACAATTACGGTGCTGGGCGGTTGCGATTCCTCGCTTGCGATCACACGGCCGCCCGTCGGCGGGAGGCATGAGGAGGGGAGCCGGTTGGAACTGAGCGTGGAAGTCGCGGGCAAGTCGGGCGGGCTGTTGTACCAGTGGATTCGAAACGGGATCTATGCGACAGGCCAAACCGGTTCCGTCTACACCATCGAGGCGCTGGGATTTGGCGATGCCGGCCGTTACAGTTGCATCGTGTCGAATCCGGGCAAGGGAAGCGTCCAGACCCTGCCGGTGGAGATACGCGTCGTCGAAGCCGGCACGCTGCCCGCGGCGGGCCTTTCGGGCCTTGCAACGCTGACGCTGGCAATCGGCGGCCTCGCCGCTTTCCGCCGCGCCCGGTAATCCCGCGAAACATCAGACGCGGAAGAGGAACAGCCCCACTTTTCCGCGGGATTTCCTCGTTTTGGCCGTGGACATCACGGATCAAGCCTCGCGATCCCCGACGCGTGACAGACTTCCGTGCCGTGTCCTTTGCGTTTGCGGCGCAAGGTTTATCCGCCACGGCGCCGGCCGACTCATCCTTTTGTCCTGCTCGAATCGGCCCAATGATTTTTGGTTTGCGTGAAAGCAGGCGATTCGGGAGCGAAAAAAATCGGGATCACGCGATTTTCGGGAATATTGGGTTGATTCCTCCGGTCTTTATGGCATAGGATCATTGCCTCCATTTGGAACCGCGGCGTGGATGCGATTTGCCGCGGGTTTCATGAAGAAGGGGCCGGTTCAATCACAGGAAAACGAGCGAAGACGGCAACCCCTCCCAAAGGCAATACGCGAATCGGAAGACGGAAGGCCGTCTCCGGCGAGTGAACAGCGCGTCGTTCCGCGCGGCACGGAACAACCGGGAAAGGCACATGTTGAACGCAATGAGGCTTGAGACCGAAAAAGGGCTTTACGACCCGCGCTACGAGCATGACGCGTGCGGCGTGGGATTCGTCGCGAACATTGACGGAACGGCCACGCATACCATTATCCGCCAGGGCATCCAGGTTCTCGAAAATCTGGTGCACCGCGGCGCCTGCGGATGCGACCCGGACACGGGCGACGGGGCGGGCATTCTGACTCAGCTTCCCCACCGGTTTTTCGCGGAACAGGCGGAGACGCTGGGATTCGAACTGCCGCCGCCGGGCCGTTACGCGGCGGGGATGGTGTTTCTGCCGTCCAAAACGAAAGATCGCAAGGCGTGCATGAAAATCGTCGAGGGCGCCGTTGCCGGGGAAGGGCAGACGTTTCTTGGCTGGCGCGAGGTGCCCCGGGATTCGTCGGCCATCGGCTGGCTGGCGCGGCAGAACGAGCCGGTCATCATGCAGGCGTTTATCCGGCGCGAACAGGGATTGGATGTCGAAGGGTTCGAGCGCACGCTGCTCGTCATCCGCAAGATCGCCGAAAACGAGGTCCGCCGGTCGGACCTGCCGGAAAAGGCGCAATTCTATATTCCGAGCCTCTCGGCGCGGACCATCGTCTACAAGGGCCTCATGCTGGCCCAGCAGATGGACCACTATTACCCGGATCTTTCCGACGAATTGTTCGAAAGCGGCCTTGCGCTGGTCCACCAACGGTACAGCACGAACACGCTGCCGACATGGCCGCTGGCGCATCCGTTCCGGTTCCTCGCGCACAACGGCGAAATCAACACCCTGCGCGGCAACATCAACATGATGGCGTCGCGGGAAAAGCATCTCGCCAGCACCTTGTTCGGCGAAAACATCAAGAAACTCCTGCCGATTCTGACCGAGGGGGCGAGCGATTCGGCGATGCTCGACAACGCGTTCGAAATGCTCGTGCGCGGCGGCCGTTCGGCGGCCCATGCGCTGATGATGATGATCCCGGAGCCGTGGAGCGGCCACGAAACGATGCCGGACGACAAAAAGGCCTTCTATGAATACCATGCGTGCATGATGGAGCCGTGGGACGGCCCGGCTTCGATCGCCTTCACGGACGGCGTGCGCATCGGGGCGGTTCTCGACCGCAACGGACTGCGCCCGTCGCGCTACTGGATCACCGACGACGGTTTCGTGGTGATGGCTTCGGAGGTGGGCGTGCTCGACATCCCGCAGGAGAAGATCGCGAGGAAAGGGCGGCTCGAACCGGGGCGCATGTTCCTCATAGACACCGAAGAACAACGCATCGTCGGCGACGAAGAAATCAAGGAATACTACGCGGCGCTGCGGCCCTACCGGAAATGGCTCAACCAGTACCGGCACATGCTTCCGAAGGAATGCCCGCCGATAGACCGCATTCACGAAAACGCCTCGCTCGCCGAGCGTGAAATGGCCTTCGGTTACACCCAGGAAGATTTGGACATCGTCATGGCGCCGATGGCGGCGGACGCGCACGAGGCGGTCGGTTCAATGGGGAACGACGCGCCGCTGGCGGTCTTGTCCAGCCGTCCGCAGTTATTGTTCAATTATTTCAAGCAGCTTTTCGCGCAGGTCACGAATCCCCCGATCGATCCCATCCGCGAAGAAATCGTCATGTCGCTCGAAACGACCATCGGCCGCGAGTCGAACCTCCTCGACGAAACCCCGTATCACTGCCGGCAGCTTCATCTGTCCTCGCCGATACTGAGCGACGCGCAATTGAAATACATCAAGGACCTCGACGCGCCCGGCATCAAGCCGGTGGTCATCCCGACCCTGTTCCCGGCGGCGGAGGGCGCGGCCGGCATGGATGCGGCCCTCGAACGGATCTGCTCGGAGGCGTCGGCGGCCGTGGAGGACGGCGCCACGATCCTCATTCTTTCCGACCGGGGCGTGGATGCGGATCATGCGCCGATTCCGAGCCTTCTGGCCATGGGCGCGGTCCACCAGCGCCTCGTGCACGAACAGAAACGCACCATGTGCGGCATCGTCGTCGAATCCGGCGAACCGCGGGAAATCATGCACTTCGCGCTGCTCACGGGGTACGGCGCGGGCGCCGTCAATCCCTATCTGGCCTTCGAGGCCATCTACGACATGGCCCTGCGCGGCGCGTTGCGCGTGGAAAGCCCCGCCGACGCCGTTAAAAACTACGTCAAGGCCGTTGAAAAGGGCCTGCTGAAGGTCATGTCGAAAATCGGCATCTCGACCCAGCAAAGTTATCGAAGCGCCCAGATTTTCGAGGCCATCGGCCTCGGCATGGAGGTAATCAATCGCTGTTTCACCGGCACGGCGTCGCGCGTCGGCGGCATTGGTATCGAAGAAATCGCGCGGGAGACCCTCCTGCGGCACAAGATGGCATTCTCCGGCCAGGACAAACTGCGGGTGGGACTCGATCCGGGGGGCCAGTACCGGTGGCGCCAGCGCGGCGAATTCCACCAGTACAATCCGGAGACCATCGCGGCGCTTCAACACGCCGCCCGTTCCAACGATTACGCGCGCTACAAGGAATTCGCGGCGGCCGTCAATGATCGGGACCGCACGTTGGCCACGCTGCGCGGCCTGCTGAAATTCAAAAAGGGCAAACCGATTCCCCTCTCCAAAGTGGAACCGGCCACGGCGATCGTCAAGCGTTTCTGCACGGGCGCCATGTCGTTTGGATCGATCAGCAAGGAGGCCCATGAAACGCTCGCCATTGCGATGAACCGTCTCGGCGGACGCAGCAATACCGGCGAAGGCGGCGAGGATCCCCTTCGGTTCGAGCGCGAAGCATCCGGCGATTCACGGTCGAGCGCGATCAAGCAGGTGGCATCGGGCCGGTTCGGCGTCACGAATGAATACCTCGTCAATTCGCGCGAACTCCAAATCAAGATGGCCCAGGGCGCGAAACCCGGCGAAGGCGGCCAGTTGCCCGGCCACAAGGTTTTCGCCGAGATCGCCAAGGTGCGCTACTCGACGCCGGGCGTCGAACTCATTTCGCCGCCGCCGCATCACGATATCTACAGCATCGAAGACCTTGCCCAACTGATCCACGATCTGAAAAACGCGAACGTCCACGGCGCGGTGTCGGTCAAGCTGGTCTCGGAGGTGGGCGTCGGGACCATCGCGGCCGGCGTCTCCAAGGGCAAGGCGGACCTTGTTTTGGTCAGCGGCCACGACGGCGGCACGGGCGCCTCGCCATTGACCTCCATCAAGCACGCGGGGCTGCCGTGGGAACTCGGCCTTGCCGAGACGCACCAAGTACTGGTCGAAAACAATCTCCGCAGCCGCATTCGCGTGCAAGCCGACGGCCAACTCAAGACGGGCCGCGACGTGGCGATTGCGGCGCTGCTCGGCGCAGACGAATTCGGTTTCGCCACGGCCCCGCTAGTCGTCTGCGGCTGCATCATGATGCGCAAGTGCCATCAAAACACCTGCCCGGTCGGCATCGCCACGCAGGATCCCGAACTGCGCCTGAAATTCAAGGGCAAGCCGGAGCACGTGGTCAATTACTTCATGTTCGTCGCCGAGGAACTCCGGGAAATCATGGCGGAACTCGGATTCCGGACCGTCAACGAGATGATCGGCCGCGCGGACATGCTTGAATTCAATCCGCTGCCCGGACACTGGAAGGCGCGCAAACTCGATTTTTCGAAAATCCTGTACGTTGCCAAGCCGTGGAAAGGCGAGACGTTATATTGCAGCCAACCGCAGGATCATGGCCTCGCCGGCGCGCTCGACCACGAGATCATGCGCAAGGCGCGCCCGGCCCTCGAATACAAGGCCCCTGTCCGCTTCGAGCAGAAAATCCGAAACGTCAACCGCACCGTCGGCACGATGCTTTCCAGCGAACTGACGCGGCGGCACAAACTCGGCATGTATACCGGCAGCCTGCCCGAAGACACGATTTGGATTGACTGCAAGGGCAGCGCAGGACAGAGTTTCGCGGCGTTCGCCGTCAAGGGCGTCACCTTCTGCATCGAGGGCGAGGCCAACGACTACCTCGGCAAGGGGCTTTCGGGCGCGAAACTGATCGTCAAGCCGCCCGCCGAATGCCGGTTCAAGGCCGAGGAAAACATCCTGATCGGAAATGTGGTGCTCTACGGCGCGACCAGCGGCGAATGCTATTTCCGCGGCATGGCCGGCGAGCGGTTCTGCGTGCGCAACAGCGGCGCATGGGCGGTCGTCGAGGGTGTGGGCGATCACGGCTGCGAATACATGACCGGGGGCCGGGTCGCGGTGCTCGGCAAGACCGGCCGCAATTTCGCCGCCGGCATGAGCGGCGGGATCGCGTTTGTGTACGACCCCGACGGCACGTTTCCCGTGCGCTGCAACCAGGCCATGGTGGACTTGAAACCGCTGCACCGGATGAGCATCCCCGAACTGCGCAGCATGATCGAAAAACACGTGAAATACACCGGCAGCCCCGTCGCCCAGCGTATTCTGGACACGTGGGACCTGTCGTCGCGCCGATTCGTCCGCGTGATGCCGCGCGACTACGCCCGCTCGCTCAAGGAACAGGAAAAACGCATGACCGAGGAAACGACCCATGTGGCCCGCTAAAGAAAAAGGATTCATGACGTTCAAGCGGGAACTCCCCGCTAATGTGCCGGTGGACGAACGTGTCAAGTCCTTCAGGGAATTCACCACGTCGCTGCCCGAAATCCGCATTCGCGAGCAGGCGTACCGCTGCATGAACTGCGGCGTGCCGTTCTGCCATTCCGGCTGTCCGCTGGCCAACCAGATTCCGGACTTCAACGACGCGCTCAAGAACAACCACTGGCGGGAGGCCCTGGCGATTCTCCACTCGACCAACAATTTCCCCGAAATTACGGGGCGGGTGTGTCCGGCGCCCTGCGAGACTTCGTGCGTGCTGGGCATCAACGAGCCGCCGGTCGCCATCGAATACATCGAGCGCGAGATCGTCGAGCGAGGGTGGCGCGAAGGCTGGATTGCCCCGCAGCCGCCCGATAAGCGCACCGGCAAATCCGTGGCCATCGTGGGTTCCGGCCCCGCCGGATTGGCCGCCGCGCAGCAACTCAACCGGACCGGTCATGACGTCACCGTGTTCGAGCGCGACGACGAACCCGGCGGCCTGCTCATGTACGGCATTCCGGCGTTCAAACTCGACAAGTCCATTCTCAAGCGGCGCCTGGATCAACTGAGGGCCGAGGGCGTCCGCTTTCAATGCGGCGCGTGGATCGGCAAGAATGTGCCCGTAGGCGAACTGGAAACGTTCGATGCCGTGCTGCTGACAATTGGTTCGACCAAGGCGCGCACGCTCGATATCCCCGGCGCGAACCTGAACGGCATCCATCTCGCCATGGATTTTCTGCCGCAACAAACCCGGCGGCTGCTCGGCAAGGACATCGAAGGCCCCGAAATCTCGGCCAGAGGCAAAAACGTCGTCGTCATCGGCGGCGGGGACACGGGTTCCGATTGCGTCGGCACGGCGATCCGGCAAGGCGCGGCGCAGGTGGTCTCGCTCGAAATCATGCCGCGTCCCCCGTTGGAACGCGACCCCGCCACGCCTTGGCCGATGTGGCCTTACATGCTGCGCACTTCTTCAAGCCATGAGGAAGGCGGCTCACGCGATTGGAGCGTGTTGACCAAGGAATTCCTCGGCGAAAATGGAACGGTCCGGCAATTGCATTGCGTCCGCGTCGAATGGATCAAGGATGCGTCGGGTCGCATGAAAATGCAGGAAATTTCCGGCAGCGATTTTCGGATTGACTGCGATCTCGCGCTGCTCGCCCTGGGTTTCCTGCACCCGGAACACGATACCGTCGTCCGCGCGCTGGAACTTGAACGGGATTCCCGCGGCAACATCAAGACCGAATCGAATTTCGAGACCAGCCGATCGCGCGTGTTTGCAGCCGGCGATGCGCGCCGGGGGCAAAGCCTGGTGGTCTGGGCCATCCGCGAGGGACGCGAAGCCGCCCGATGCCTCGACTTGGCACTGATGGGCTTTTCCAATCTCCCCAGCCTAGCCTCCTACGGCTACGACACGCTGGCCGGATAACCATTCATGGTCGGCGGATTGTTGTGCGTTGCTAAATCCGACAAAAGAATCTTATTGACAGATTTGACCGCTAATTGGTATGATAGGAGTAGAATCACGATAAACATGGGAGTTGGTTTGGACGTTGGCGCGAAAGAGTGGGTCATTCGTGTTGGAAACGGTCCGGTCCCATGCGGAGGAAGTGGAAGTGAGCGAACAGGAAGTCCAAGAGAAGTGCAAGGGAATGGTCAAGTGGTTCAGCGATCAAAAGGGCTATGGATTCATTGCCCGTGAAGGCGGACCGGACGTATTCGTCCATCATACCGCCATTCAGATGAAAGGGTTTCGCACGCTCAAGGAAGGCGAAGCCGTATTTTACGATCTGCTCCAAGGCGCCAAAGGGCTGCAAGCGATCAACGTAACGCCTATCGAGGCGGAAACGCAGACCTGATAGCCTCAAGACGTCTTTTTGGTACGACCAATTACGCGCTACAGGTGAAGTGTTTCTTTCCATAACGATCCCTGCTCCGTTATAATGGCCTGTAAAAGGGTTGACGGGATGGGTATCGAAATCGAACGAAAATTCCTGGTGCGGGATGAGTCGTGGCGAAACGAGGCGGACGCGGGAATCGTTTGCGTGCAGGGATACCTGTGCGTGGGACCGCCCGTGGCCGTGCGCGTCCGCATTATGGGCGTGTCGGCCAACATCAATATCAAGAAGTCAACGCTCATCATCCAGCGCGACGAATTCGAGTACCCCATTCCCCTCGATGATGCGAAGGAATTGCTGGCGGGTCTTTGCGACGGATATCCTGTCGAGAAGACCCGCTACCGGCTTCCGTACGGTGGTTACACGTGGGAAATTGACGAATTTGCCGGAGTGAATGCAGGTCTTGTCGTGGCGGAAATCGAATTGCCGCGCGAGGACGCCCCGTTCGAGCGTCCACCTTGGCTGGGCGCGGAGGTTTCGGCCGATCCGCGTTATCTGAATTCCAGCCTAAGCCGCCACCCATTCACCCATTGGTCATCCAACAGCGCACGGGACTGATTGTCCTGTCTGTTGTGCGTATGTTCCGTGGGGCATTCCCGGATGCGGAAGAGGGTTTGCCCGCGTCCGCGGCGTTGGTCTACAATCTGTCCAAGAGGGAGCGGGAAACGGCATGAGTTCCGAAGTGTCCATACCGCCGGTGCGGTTGCTGCCGGAAGAACTGGCCAACAAGATCGCGGCCGGCGAGGTGGTCGAGCGCCCGGCATCGGTGGTCAAGGAACTGGTCGAAAACGCGCTGGACGCGCACGCGACGCGCATCGCGGTGCGGCTCGTTGCGGCGGGACGACGCACCATCGAAATCGTGGACAACGGCCATGGGATGTCGGAACAGGACGCGTTACTGGCCATCGAACGCCACGCGACCAGCAAGATACGCAAGGCCGAGGACCTCGACGCAATCAGGACGCTCGGCTTCCGCGGGGAAGCCCTGGCGAGCATCGCGGCGGTGTCGCATTTTGAATTGACCACGCGGCGCACCCGGGACGAATCGGCGACGCGCATCCGGGTGGACGGTGGCGTGCTGCGCGACGTGTCCCATGTGGCCGCGCCCGTGGGAACCCGCGTAACGGTCGGGCGGCTGTACTTCAACACACCCGTACGCGCGAAGTTTCTCAAAGGCATCACAACCGAACTGAGCCATTGCATAGACTGCGTGCAGCGCCACGCGCTGGCGCAGATCGGCGTAGGCTTCCAATTCTTTCACAATGACAAGCCCCTGCTCGACATCCCCGAAATGGCCAGCCTCCGTGAGCGCGCGGCGCTGATCTGGGGTCTCGGTTTTGCCAAAGACATGCTGGACCTTGAAGGCGAACAGGCGGGGTTCACGTTCCGCGGACTGATCGGTTCGCCGCGGCTTTCGCGATCCCAGCGATCGCACCAGTTCTTTTTCATAAACCGGCGGCCCGTGGTCAACCGGTCGCTCCAATATGGCCTTGAAGAAGGATACCGGGGCCTGTTGACGGTCGGCCGGCATCCCGTCGCCATTGTCCTGCTTGAAACTCACCCGCGATTCGTGGACGTCAATATCCACCCGACGAAACGCGAGGTGCGGTTCCGTGACGAACGCGTGGTGCGCGACGCCATACGCGATATCGTGCGCCACCGGCTCGAATCGGTTGATCTTCCGCGCGAAATGCGCCGGCCTGCCATGGATCCCGGCGAAGGGAACGAAATACCGGTAGCCCCTGATTCCGACCCAACCATGCGGAAAACGGAAGCGCCATCTTCATCCCGGGAAACAACCGAACCGCGTTTTTCCGGCAACGCCGTTGCCCGGGGCGAAATGCACACCGGATCGGACACCCCATCGGGGATACCGCCAATAACGCAGCCGCCGCGTCCGGTACAGTCGCAACTGTCCGAGATGTTCGGGGAGGCGGACACCGAAGACGCGACGCCGGAGGCGTTCTACGAGCCTGTCGGCATGCTTGCCGAGGCCCCCTTGCAGATTTTCGACACGTATCTTATCGTGCCCGAGGAAGATCGCCTCCTAATCATCGATCAGCACGCCCTTCATGAGCGGCTGACCTACGACATGCTTTGCGCGGATCTCGAGGATCGCGAATATGCCTCGCAACAACTGGCGGTTCCGCTGCTGGTGGATGTCCCGCCGTCCCATGTAAAACTGCTTGAATCCAATACCGCGTTGTTCGCCAAACTCGGCATCGAACTCGAACCCTTCGGCGGCAATACCTTCCAAGTCACGGCGGTGTGCACGCTGTACGACGAATCCCGCGTGCCGGATATCATCTATCGCGTGCTCGACGAACTTTCACAGGGCGATCTGTTCGACAAGGACACGCTCGTGCCGGATCTGCTTCGCCTTGCCGTCGAGGCTTGCCGCGGTTCCGTGAAGGCCGGCGATCGCCTTACGCCCGAGGAGCGGCGCGGCCTGCTCGAGGGGTTCCGCCGTCTGCGCCCGCCGTATACCTGTCCCCACGGACGTCCCATCATCACGGAACTGACCCAAATCCAGATGGAAAAGAGTTTCCGCCGGCGTCAGTGAAAAAAGGGATGAAGGATGAAAGAAGAACGCGCGTCCATGTTCGATTCCCTTTCTTTGTCGCCCCACGCCGGCGCCACTCCTTATGCTTTTCCGCAGGCCATCGTCATCGCGGGTCCGACGGCCTCGGGCAAGACCGCGCTCGCCATCGCCTTGGCCCGGCGTCTTGGGACTGAAATAATCAGCGCCGATTCGATGCAGTTCTACCGGGGAATGGCCATCGGAACGGCCGCGCCGACACGGGAAGAACAAGCCCTTGTCCGCCATCATTTCGTCGGTTTCCTCGATCCCGCCGAGGATTTTTCGGCAGGCGCTTTTGAAATTCTCGCGCGCAAGGTGGTTCGCGATCTCAATGCGCGGGGACGGCCCGCGGTGGTGGTCGGCGGATCGGGGCTTTATTTGCGCGCCTTGTGCGGAGGCCTGTTCGACGGTCCCCCGAAAAACGAGGAGATTCGCCTCCGCCTGCGCGCGGAAGCGCGCGAGCGCGGCGTGGCGGCGTTGTACGAACGATTACGGGCCGTTGACGCAGACTATGCCGCCCTTATCGGCGCGAACGACTTGCGTCGGATCGTTCGAGCGCTTGAAGTGCACGAGATCACGGGCCGCCCCCTTTCGGCGTTGCACCGCGAACACCGCGAACGCCGTGAGCCGCTCGACGCCGTCTGGGTGGGAATCGATCTGCCGCGCGAGACGCTGTATGCACGCATTGATGCCCGCGTGGATGCGATGATAGCCCAAGGATTTGCCGGAGAAGTCCGGGCGTTGCTCGATCGCGGGTATATGCCGCATATCGAACGGCTGAAATGTCTGGGATATCGCGAAATGGCCGCGCATCTTCTCGGCGAGATTTCGCTCGATGAAGCCGTCGCGCTTGTCAAGCGCAACACCCGCCATTACGCCAAACGCCAGATTTCCTGGTTCCGCCGAGAATCCGAAATATACTGGATCTCGGCCATCGGTCCGGAACAAGCGGCCGTTACGGTCATCAACGCCATCGAAGCCGGCCAAGCCAAACCGCCGGGCGCCCGTTTTGATGGATATCAAGAGGACAAAGACGATGTCCGGCTGGCATGAACACGGATTTGGGGCATTGTATCCCATCGTCTACGCGCACCGCGATGTGGCGTCGGCCCAGATCGAAGCGGCCTTCGCGGCGGAATGTCTCGGCCTGAAACCGTCCGACCGTTTGCTGGATGTGGGTTGCGGCACGGGCCGCCACCTCGTGCACCTCGCGCCCCTGGTCGGATGCGCAATCGGACTGGATTTCAGTGAAACGCTTTTGGCGCGGGCGCGCGACACCCTGCACGAGGCAATATGGGTGAGGGCCGACATGCGGCATTTGCCGTTCGGGGAGACCTTCGACGCCGCCACCAGTTTCTTCACAAGCCTCGGTTATTTTGCGCGGGAAGAAGAAAATGAGCGCGCCCTCGCGGAACTGGCCCGCGCATTGAAACCGGGCGGCCGTTTTTTCGTGGATTACTTGAACGCGCCGAACGTGGAACGTACGCTGGAGCCGGAATCGTTTCACGAACGGGACGGTTTCGGCATTCACGAGCGCCGCTGGATCGATCCGGCGGCACGGCGGGTAAACAAGGCCGTTCGCGTGACGCGCGGCGCCGATACCGTGGGCGAATGGCAGGAATCGGTTCGGATGTATACTGAAAAAGAATTCCGTGCATTGCTGGCCCGGAACGCCCTTGCCGTTATCCACGTATTCGGCGATTTCAACGGATCGCCGTTGACGGATACGCGGCCGCGCATGATCCTGGCCGGCCATAAGGAGAAGATTTGATGCGGAATCTCCTGGCGGATTATGTGGCCGAAGCACCGGATCTCATGCCGTTCTATGCGCGACCGCCCCGGGCCTTGTTTGCCTCGTTGCCGAAGACGCCCCCGTGGGATCCGGAACTGGCGGCGGCCGTGGCGGACTACAATGAACGCATCGGCGGCCATGCCGTATTCACGGGCGACGAGGCGGCCATCGTGACCGGGCAGCAGGCCGGTCTCCTGACGGGGCCGTTGTATACAATCTACAAGGCGGCCACGGCCGTTTTGCTTGCGCGCAAACTGCAGGCGCGGTCCGGGCGCCTGTGCGCGCCCGTGTTCTGGGTGGCCAGCGAGGATCACGATTTCGAGGAAGTGCGCACGGTCCACCTGCTGGCCAAAACGCACGAACTGGCTACTTTGCGATACGAACCTTCCGCGCCGGCCAGTGGTATGCCGGTAAGCCGCGTACCGGCGGAGGCATCTTTGCATGCCCTGATAGACGATACGGCGTCCAAGGCGGCTGGATCGGAACACAGGGACAGCATCGCGTCGTTTTTACATGAATCGCTCGACGCATCCGCGTCGTTCGCCGAGTGGACGGCGCGGATAATCGCGCGCCTGTTTCGCGACACGCCCCTAATCCTGTTCGAGCCGCACCTTCCCCCGGCGCGCACGCTCGCGCAACCGATCGTCGAACACGCGATACGCGAACCGCTGCTGGTTTCGCGACTCGTGAACGAGGCCGGCGAACGCCTGGAGGATCTCGGATATCCCCGCGCCATCGTCAAGGGCGGCAACGAGTGTGCGTTCTTTCTCGATGAGGACGGATGCCGCATCAAAGTCACGTTCGAGGACGGCTGTTTCCGCTTGGCCGACAAAGACCGGGCGTACGGCATGGATGAAATGCTGGCGATGGCCGCCGCCGAACCGGGGCGGTTCAGCGGAAACGTCGCCTTGCGTTGCCTCGTGCAGCAGCGATTGTTTCCCGTGGCGGCGTATGTGGCCGGACCGGGCGAACTGGCCTATTGGGGCCAGTTCAAGGCGCTTTTCGAATCGTTCGGCCTCGATATGCCGGTCGTGTACCCGCGCGCGCAATGCGTGTTGTCCACGCTGAAACTCAACCGGTTGCTGGCGAAACTGGGCATCGAACGGGACGAATTGGCCGGTTCGCCGGAGGGGCTTGCCGAAACCGTTCTGCGGCGAACGGCGGATGAAACCGCCGGGAACATCGTGGCCCGCCACCGGCAGGCCATGATGGACGCATGGCGGCAATTCGCGGACGAATTGGCGCCGTACAGCCCGGCGGCGGCGGCGATGGCCCGCAAGACGGCGGAACGCGCCGCAAACGACATCGAACGCATCGAAAGGGCGCTTCAGCAGGGCGATGCGGCGCGGGCCACGGCCATCCGGGAACAGATTGCGCGGCTATGCACGGCTTTTTTCCCCCTGCGCAAACCCCAGGAACGGGTTTTGAACATTTTTTCGTTTTTATTTGAGCATGGATGGGAATTGATTCCCCGGTTGTTGAAGGAAATTGACATCGAAACCTTTGCACCCAAGGAGATCGAACTGTGAAGAAGACCGGCCCTTCCAACACCGCTTCCCCCGACTCACAGCCCCAAGGAAAACTGGGCGCAGAGACCCCTTCAGAGACCACCACGGAGGCGCGGGAGGCCACGTTGTCTCGCGCGAAAGGCCATGCGAACTTTTCCCCGGACGCATCGTTCGATTCGATGATCCTTCCCGTCGGGGAAGACCTTGCCGTGGACGTGATGGCGGTGGGCGCGCATCCCGACGACGTCGAACTGGGCGCGGGCGGATTGCTGCACAAATTGGCCCGTCTCGGCCACCGGACGGCCATTCTCGATCTGACCCGTGGCGAAATGGGATCGCGAGGTTCCGTCGAAGAACGCATGGCCGAGGCCCAAGCCGCGGCGGCCATTCTGGGCGTGGTCCGTCGCGCCAATGCCGGACTGCCCGACAGCGCGCTTTCCAACACACACGAATTTCGCCTGCGCGTCATCCCGTTTATTCGCGCCTTTCGTCCACAAATCGTGTTGGCGCCGATGGACAACGACCGGCATCCCGACCATTCGGCGGCGCATCATCTTGTTCGCGATGCCGCGTATTTTGCCGGACTGACTCGCATTGACACGGAACAGGAACCGCACCGGCCGCCGATCATCTACTTCTATCACCCCTACCGGGAAGAAGGCATGCCATCCTTGATCGTGGATGTGTCGGATGATTTCGAGGCCAAACTCGAGGCGTTGCGGGCCCACGCATCGCAGTTTTTCAATCCCGCCTATGTTGGGCCCGAAACGCATATATCGGGAAAGGCTTTCTGGGAGAGTATCCAAACACGCGCCGCGTATTGGGGTTCGCGCATCGGCGCTTCCTACGGCGAGGCCTTCTACGCCGAGGGTTCCATCGGTGTCGGTTTGTTGCCGGGACTTGAATAATAAGGGGTCATCTCAATGCGCATAGGAATTACATGCCATCCATCGGCAGGCGGCAGCGGTGTGCTGGCCACCGAATTGGGCATCGCCCTGGCCAAACGGGGCCATACGATTCATTTCGTCGCGCCGGAAAGCCCGTTCCGCCTTGCCGACTATTACGACAACGTGTACAGCCACGCCGTCTCGACGGTCATGTATCCGCTGTTCCAGCAGCCGCCGGGGGCCTTGACGCTGGCCGCCAAAATCGCCGAGGTCGCCGAAGAGTTCGGTGTGGATCTCTGGCATGCCCATTACGCCATCCCGAACGCGTCGAGCGCCATACTCGCCCGCGAGATGCTGCCGCCGGAAAAACGATTTCCGATCGTGACAACATTGCACGGCACCGACATCACGCTGGTCGGAACGGATCCGTCTTTCTATCGCGTGACCCTTCACGCCATGCGGAACAGCGACGCGGTAACCGCCGTGTCGGATTGGCTCAGGCGGGAAACCGAACGGGAATTCGCCATCGAGCGGCCTGTCCGCGTAATCCACAACTTTTTGGATCCCGATCGTTTCAAGCCGGAACCGGCGCGCCGCTGTCGCTTGGCGGATCCCGACGAGAAAATCGTCATGCACGTGTCGAATTTCCGCCCGGTCAAGCGTGTGACGGACGTCGTCCGCGCATTCAAGCGGATACTCGACCGCGTTCCCGCGCGGTTGATCATGATTGGCGACGGTCCCGAGCGCCTTTCGGCGGTCGGCGTTGCGCGCCAGTTGGGCATCGCGGATCGCATCAAATATCTCGGCAATCAGGAGCGCATCGAAACGATCATACCGTGCGCGAATGTGGTCTTGCAGCCCAGCGAACACGAGAGTTTCGGACTCGTCGCACTCGAAGCGATGGCCTGCGAAGTTCCCGTCATCGGAACCGACAGCGGCGGCGTGCGCGAAGTCGTCGAACACGGCATTACCGGATATCTCTGCGAAGTCGGCGACATTGACAGCATGGCCGGGTACGCCATCGCGTTGTTTGAAAACCCGCAACGCGCCCGGGAAATGGGACGCCAAGGGCGCATGCGAGTCCGGGAACGTTTTTCGCAGGATCAAATCGTACCGAAATACGAGGCGCTTTATGCGGAGGTTGCGGGATAAATCCCGCCCCACGCCGCACAACCAAGGAGAAACGGCATGATCCGGGCAATCGGTTTCATTAGTGCGGCGGCTTTGGCCGCGGCGGCATTCGGCGATGGTCTCGAAGGGCTTTCATGGCGCGCCACGCCATCGGGCGCGGAGGAAAACGGCCTGCGCGTGTTGTCGGGCGCGGATGGCGCGACCACATGGACTAAACAGGATGGCGCACCGTGTATCGCGAACCAACCGGGTTCGACGCCGCCGTCCGTTTACCTCTATTTCGATATTGACGATTCGCGCGCGGAAGGAGCGGAAGGGCCGGTTTATCTTGTGATCGAGTATTTCGATCATGCGCCGGGCGGCATCATCCAGGCCGAATACGACAGCGCAACCGGAGAAGCGCACAGCGCGCGGTACCTGCACAACGAGGATCAATGGGGCGGCCTGTGCGGAGGCCGGAAAACATGGGAAAAGGCCGTATTTCTGTTGGCCTCGCCCCGATTCCGCAACGGGGAAAACCTGGGCGCGGATTTTCGGATCAGCGGCGCGCCGCTTTTCGTCCGTTCGATGTATTTGACCCGGCGCCGTCCGGATTTCGCGGACCATCTCGACACCCTGGACCTTGCCCGGGTGAAGCGGCTGGTCGAGATCGGCGATGGCGGCGAATTCATTGTCGGCGGATTCGATCCCGCGCGAAAACAGGACGTTTCACACATGGTCCGCGCGTTGCGCGGCGCGGCGCCGGCGCTGAAATCGTTGGGCGTGACGAGCCATGAGGGGTATGTCCGCTGGAACCTTTGCGAACCCGAAGAGGGCCGCTACGATTGGAGCGTGTACGACGCGTTCGTGGAAGTCTACAAACAAAGCGGCCTGAAATGGGTGCCGTTTCTCATTGTCGGTTCGGCGTACAGCCTGCCGGACTGGTACTACAAGAAACCGGGATCGCAGGGGTTCGTCTGTCTCGAACACGGCGAGACCTGCGACGTCGAATCGCTGTGGAATCCCGTATTGCGCGGCCACGTCGCGCGGTTCATCCAAGCCTTCTGCGAACACTATCGCGACACGGGCGTCATCGAAAGCATTCTGCTGGGGGTCACGGGCAACTACGGCGAGGCCATCTACGTCGCGACGGGCAACGACTGGACCGCAGACATTCACGGCCCCTACCATACACATTCGGGATACTGGGCGGGGGATCCCTATGCGGTCAAGGATTTCCAGCAATGGCTGACGAAACACTATGCCGATATTGCCGCGTTGAACAAGGCATGGAATGCGCAGATCGCGGATTTCGCCGCAGTCAGGCCCTTCCTGCGGAAGGACGCCCCAAACGACCGGGCGTGGCTCGATTTCTGCCAATGGTACATCGGCGCGATGACGGATTGGTCGCGGTTTTGGATGCAAGAAACGCGCAAACATTTTCCGAAAGGCGGCATTTATCTGTGCACGGGCGGCCACGCGCCGCCGGAACACGGCGCGGACTTCGGCGATCAATGCAAGGCGGCGGCCGAAATCGGCGGCGGCGTGCGCATCACGAACGAGGGCAGCGACTACCGCGCGAATTTCTCGCTGACGCGGTGGGTCGCGTCGGCGGGCCGCCAGTACGGCGCGTATTACAGTTTCGAGCCGGCCGGTGAGGTCAACGCCCAAGGCGTAATCGCCCGTATCTACGGCGCGACGACTTCCGGCGCGCTCGGATTGCACTACTACTATCCCAACCTTTTCGGTTCGGACGCCGCGCGGGAAAATTTCGTGCGATGGGGCCGTTTTTTCAAACAACGCGATCCAAATATCGAAGTCGCGGTGTATTATCCCGAAACCTTTATCCGGCTGAATGGAAACGAATTTCTTGGGAAAGTGCAACCCCTCCGCGACTGCTTCGATTTCGACTTCATGAGCGACGGGCAAATCCTCGACGGCGGACTGAAGTCCATTCGCGCGCTCGTGCTGGTGAACGGCAACGTGAGCGAAGCGGCCGTGTGGGCGACTGTCGCCGAATGGGTGAAGAACGGCGGGCTGCTGCTCTATCCGTCGGGCATGGGCCGCTTGCGCACCGTCGAGGGCGATGATCAATTCCACGAGGCCTTGTTCGGATCACAAGCCGAACCGGGCAAGGGCCGTGTGGTGGTTTTCGACGGCAAGGGCACACAGGCCGGTTATCGCGCGGCCGTATCCGGCGCACTGGTCCGCGCGCGGGAACTCGGCGCGGCCACGCGCGCCGTAATCGCCGCCGACGGCCGCGAGGATCAGGTGTATGCGGCGCTCTGCGGGCGCGACGAGGTCCTCTGGCTGAATTACACGCCGCACAAGGTCAAAAAGGGCAACAAGGTCTTGCCGCCGTACAGTATCGTCTCCCAACACGTTCGCGCAATCGCGGCCGGCAGGCACGACGGCTGGTAAGATCGCCGAAATTGAAGCGACAGATAAACGGGACATCACGCAAGAGGAGGAATACAGGATGAATGGCTGGATAGTGGCTATGGTATTGATGGGCGGGATTCTCTGCGCGGGCCAGGCATGCGCGGCGGACGGTAAAAAGACTTCGGAGTGGCCGGTCGTGGATTTCGGCGCGGCGGGCGATGGGGAAACGGACGATACGGCGGCCTTTCAGAAGGCCATTGACAAAGCCGCCGAAAAGGGTGGAGTCGTCCGGGTTCCGGCCGGCCGCTTCAAACTGGCGGGCAGTCTCCAGTTAAAGCCGGGCATAACCGTGAAAGGCGCCGGGGAATCGCCGATGGCCATCGAACCCTTGACGGGCAGCGTGCTGCTCGCAACGGGCGGACGCGACGACGAATCCGCGCCGGCCTTGTTCGAAATGGGCCATTCGTGCGCCGTCATGGGCGTTACCATCTGGTATCCGGAGCAACAGCCCACGGATATCCGGCCCTATCCGTGGACGTTCCACCTCGCCGGATTCGACAACACGGTCGAAAACGTCACGCTGATCAACAGTTACAACGGTATCCGGGTCGGCCCGGAACCCAATGTCCGACATCGCATCCGCAGCGTATACGGCTGCGTCTTGCGACGGGGACTGTTGGTGGACAATTGCACGGATATCGGGCGGGTGGAAAACGTGCAGTTCCACTGCCATTGGTGGAGCGCATCCGCCACCGGCGGCGCATGGGATCCCGTGTTCAATTACATGGTGGCGAATCTCGAAGCCTTCGTGTTCGGCCGCACCGATTGGGAATATGCAATGAACAATTTCGTGTTCCCGGCGAAAATCGGTTGGCGCTTCATCAAGACGGAGGCCGGCGCGTGCAACGGCCAGTTCACGGGCAATGGCGCCGACGCCTGCGAAACCGCGGTGCAGGTGGATGCCATTCAGCCGATGGGACTGCTCATCACCGGAGGCCAATTCGTCGCCTTTACCGGCGCCGATCCGGTCGAGGTGCGCATTTCAGATACCTGCAACGGCAACGTGCGCTTCGTCAATTGCGCCTTTTGGGGACCGGCCCTGCACAACGCCGTGATCAAAGGCACGGGGTTCGTCTCTTTCAGCGATTGTTATTTCAGCAGTTGGAAGGACGACGCAAAAGACAAGCCCTTGGTGATCGTCGAATCCGGACGCATTCAAGTGAACAATTCGACCTTTGCCACCGGGCAGCCCTCCATCGAATTGGGACCGCAAGTGGCTCATGCCATCATCCAAGGCAATAATGGGCATGAGGGTGTACGAGTTATAGATAACACCGGAGGCCGGGCCGTTCTTTCGAACAACGAGCCGCAAAAGTCGCCTTCCTAAGCCGACACAATATACAGTGCCCAAATCCGCAATCACCGCAACTTATTGTGTCCGTTAGGGTTGCGAAGATAGGCCTCGATCACGAAAATTTTGATGGAAAAATGGGCGGAAGGATACTATAATCTGCCCCCCGATGGGGCCGTCCGGAACTTGGTGTTCCGGCGGTTGGAGGATAGGACGCGTGAAGTTTGTGGAACCGAAAGTCTTCTTGGTCGGCGAAACGCGCGCGGTCGAAAGCGGGCTTCAGGCCTATTTCGATCATGTGGGCGTTTCGGATTGGAAGACGGATGCCCCAAGCGACGCGGAGCGGCTGTGCGAAATTTTCGGGCGGCTATGTTACCGATCCTTCGAGCCGGGCCTGAATCCCAACGTAACACGCGTGCGACAGGGCAATGCGCCGTATTTGCGGCACATCGAGGAGGTTGGCCACGGCAGCGTGCTTGAACATGCGACCGTGAACTTCATTTTTGCGGATGTGAGCCGGGTATTCACGCATGAGTTGGTCCGTCACCGCGCCGGGGTGGCTATTTCGCAGGAGTCGCTTCGATTTGTCCGGCTGGACGCCCTGTCGGCCTACGTGCCCACCGTAATCCGGGAAAACGAGGAAGGCATGACCCTATTTGCCAAAACGCTGGAACAGCTGGAAGCCATCCAGCGTCAATTGGCCGGGGTGTACGGCATCGAGGAGGAAACCTCATTCGACAAGAAGAAAAAATTGACCTCGGCCTTTCGCCGAATCGCACCGGATGGCGTGGCCACGACCATCGGCTGGTCGAGTAATTTTCGGACGCTGCGACATGTCATTGAACGCCGGACCGATCCCGCCGCGGAGGAAGAAATCCGGCTTGTGTTCGGTTTGGTGCATGAAATTCTGCGGGACCGCTATCCGAATGTGTTCGGGGATTACACGGTTGAACTGGTGGATGGTTTGCCCTGGGTAAAGACCCCTCATGGGAAAATATGATTGCGCGAAAATGAACAGTTGCGTTGGGAGGCAAGGACCATGTTTCGTGTAAGTGAGACGTTCAGGCTGTCGGACGATTTCGTGGCGTCGTTTCGCGGCAAGCAGCCCAAATGGGGGCCGCTGGGGTACATCACCTTCAAGCGAACGTACGCGCGTGTCGTTTCAGACGATTCGAATCGCACCGAGGAATATTGGGAAACGGTGCGGCGGGTTGTCGAGGGCTGCTACACCATCCAGATGAATCATTGCCGCAGCCTGAAACTCCCCTGGAACAACGCCAAGGCCCAGCGTTCGGCGCAGGAAATGTTCCGCCTGATGTGGGCCTTCAAGTTCCTGCCGCCGGGCCGCGGGCTTTGGATGATGGGCACGGACTACATCTGGGAACGCGGCAGCGCGGCGCTGAACAACTGCGCGTTTGTCTCGACCGACGAGATCGAAGTCAGTTTCGCCGAACCGTTCTGTTTCCTGATGGACATGTCCATGCTGGGCGTGGGCGTGGCCTTCGACACAAAAGGCGCGGGCAAAATTTTCATCCAGCGGCCGGTGGTGTCCGATGAAACCTTCGTGGTCGAGGATTCGAAGGAAGGCTGGTGCGAGGCGGTTCGCTGCCTGCTCGAATCGTATGCCGGCACGCGCCCCCGACCCGCCAAACTCGACTTTTCCCGGATACGCCCCGTCGGTTCGCCCATCAAAACCTTCGGCGGCATCGCGCCGGGCCCCGGCCCGCTGATCGAGTGCATCGGCAACATTGACCGCGTGCTGAAACCACGCATCGGACAACGCATCTCCTCGACGGACATCACGGACCTGATGAATGTCATCGGCAAATGCGTCGTGTCGGGGGGCGTTCGGCGGACCGCCGAACTCGCCCTCGGCGCACCGGAAGACGCCGAATACCTCAAACTGAAGGATCCGAATCTATACCCCGAACAACTCAAACTTTGGCGCTGGGCGTCCAACAACAGCGTCTCCGCCGAAACCGGCATGGATTACCAGGAAGTCGGCACGCAGACCGCAAAAAACGGCGAGCCGGGTTATTTCTGGCGCGAGAACGCCCGCGCCTACGGGCGCTTCAAGGATGGCGAAACATGGGCCGACGCCAAGGTCGCCGGGACGAATCCCTGCGCCGAGCAAAGCCTTGAATCCTACGAGATTTGCAACTTGGTTGAGACCTTCCCGTCGCTGCACGATTCCTTCGAGGAATACGAGCGCACCCTGAAATTCGCCTATCTTTACGCCAAAACGGTTACGCTGGTCCCGACGCACAACGAGCGCACCAACGCGATCATGCTGCGCAACCGCCGCATCGGCCTGTCGCAATCCGGCATCATCGAATCCTTCGAGAAACACGGACGCCGAGCGCATTTCAACTGGTGCGACAAGGGCTATGCCTACATCTGCAATCTCGACAAGATTTATTCGCAATGGCTGTGCATTCCTGAAAGCATCAAGAAAACCAGCATCAAGCCAAGCGGCACCGTGTCGCTGCTGCCGGGCGTCACGCCGGGCATCCATTACGCGCACTCGAAATATTATATGCGGACCATTCGCCTCGACAAGACCAGCCCGCTCGTCGAGCCGATCCGCCGCGCCGGCTACCGCATCGAGGAATCCGTGTACGGCGACAACACGCTTGTTGTGTATTTCCCCGTCGAACAACGCAACTTCAAGCGTTCCAAGCGCAATGTTTCGATCTGGGAACAAGTCGAGAACATCGCGCAGATGCAGTATTACTGGGCCGACAACCAAGTCAGCGCCACCGTGACCTTCAAGCCCGAAGAAGCCGACGACATCCCGAATATTCTCGAACTGTACGAAACACGCTTGAAATCCATCAGTTTTCTGCCGCTCACCGATCACAACTACCCCCAGGCGCCCTATCAGGAGATAACCCGCGAAGCCTACCTGCTGGCCGTCTCCAAGCTCAAGCCCCTCGACTTCAGCGCATTGAACACCAAAGAAGCCCAGGACATTTTCTGCGACGGCGACAAGTGCGAGATCCAGCCCACTCCGGAACATTTCCCGGAACCGCAGGAACTCCCCTTCGTCGAAACCGAACGCCGCGAAACCGTCGAGGTGTGACGCCGGATACAACAGCCGCTTTCGCGGATTTCATAAAATAGCGGCGCGACGTCATGCACCTGTTTGCCTACTCCTCGCCCCCCTGGTGCTGTTGAACCAAAGCGTTCTACGACATGCACCGTGAACAAGGCGACCGCCACACCAACATTTTGCGCAAGTTTTAAGCCGTATTGTACCAACTCCGCAAGAGAAAGCCTTCTTCGCTGGGGCGGGCAGATCAACCACGATGTTGCGGAGGTGATGCGCGTAGTCCAGCCGGAGACGTATCGGAAAAGGGTTCGACAATCCAAGCGCGGTATCGTCTTCAAACGTGCCGGTCGGCCTTGCGCCCCGATGGCCATGGTCAATCTCGTCTTGCGCATGGCGGAGGAGATCCCGCGCTGGGCTTACCGAAGGATCATAGGCGAATTCAAGAAGCTCGGCATTCGTATCGGTTCCTCGACCGTAAAGAAGATATTGGATCATCTGTGTCCAAATCACGGCTTGCAGAATGCCATTTTGAACAAATAGACAACT
>DAOTMJ010000053.1 GCA_035450225.1 Candidatus Hydrogenedentota bacterium | reverse complement strand
ATGAAGCCAACAAGATCCCGCCAACGGGATTTTTCTTAGCCGGGGATCGGGGACGGAATCGGGAATAATCGGCTTGAAAGCCATGTGGCCGAGGAGGTCGCGCTGAATGTCCACACCGGGCGCGACTTCGGCCAGTTGCATGCCTTCGGGGACGAGGCGGAAAACGCAACGCTCGGTGACGTAGATCACTTCCTGTCCGTCGCGCATGGCTTGGCGGCCGCTGAAGGTGATCTGGTCCACGTTTTCCACGAACTTGGCCGCCTTGCCTTCCCTGTGAATGACCAGTTGCCCGTCTTCGGCGCGCGCGTCGAGTCCGCCTGCGGTGAATTCGCCGCAGAACACGCATTTCTTGGCGGTTTGTGTGATGTCAATAAACCCGCCGGACCCAATCAGTTTGGGGCCGAGACGGCTGACGTTGACGTTGCCGGCGGCGTCCGCCTGGGCGAGGCCGACGAAAGTCGCGTCCAATCCCTGTCCGTGGTAGAAGTCGAACATTTGCGGCTGGCTGATGATGGCCTGCGGGTTCTTGGCGGGTCCGAAGTTGAAACCGCGTTCGGGCACGCCGCCAAGCGCGCCGACCTCGGTGGTGAGCGCCACCTTGTCGAAAAAACCCTGCTCGTGCGCGACCGATGCGACGCCGGTCGGGATGCCCACACCGAGGTTCGCGGCCATGCCGGGGCGCAATTCCATAGCGGCGCGGCGGCAGATGATTTTTTCGAGATTGAGCGGCAGCGGTTCGAGTTCCCTGCTCAAATCCGCCTGTGATTCCCCGCAGAATGATGGATCGTATTCGACAAAGAGCGTATGGGGATGGTTCTTGCGGGAACTGGCGACCACCACATAGTCAACAAAAAGGCCGGGCACATGCACATGATGGGGATGGGCAGGCGTGTTGCGGAGTTCCTCGACTTGGGCGATTACGATGCCGCCGTGGTTTTTCGCGGCCATGGCGACTTCGAGGCTTTCCATCGTAAGCGCCTCGCGTTCGCAGGTGATGTTTCCGTTCGGATCCGCCGAAGTACCGCGAAAAACGCCCACATGCACCGGAAAAGCCTTGTAGAAGAGCATTTCGCGGCCACCTATAGTCATCAGTTCGACCAGATCCTCGCAGGCCCGGGTGCGTGCATTCATTTTGCCGCCCTCGATGCGGGGATCCACGAAGGTGCCGAGTCCGATGCGCGTCAGAAGGCCGGGCCGGTGCGCGGCAATGTCGCGGTAGAGTTGCGACATGACACCCTGCGGCAGATTGTAGGCCTCGCATTGTTCGGAGGCGATCATTTTTACGACGAGATGGTTCAATCCGACATGGCCGGCGATGAACCGCCGAACCATGCCCGGCCATGCGAAATGGTTCATGCCGCGCCGTTCGGCGCTGAAAGGTCCAAGCCCCGCCGCCCATACAACGACAAGATCCTTGGGATGGCCGGTGGCCTCGAATACCCGGCCAAAGGCCGGAAACACTTCCTCGGCGGGCATGGGATTGACCAGCACCGTTGCGCCATCGGGGATTTTCCTAACCGCTTCCTCGGCCGTAACGACATGCGCCATGGATGTTCTACTCCTTGTATTTTTTACCGTAAACCACCAAACAGCCGATCCGTTTTCCCAACGATCCCGCGAAGGATTGGAATGCGGCACGACAATACCTTGTTGAAAATGATTTCAACAGCCACTATTTCGGACCTTATCGGCGGACATATTGTGCAATTTGCGCCCGATGGTTTTCAAGCGAATTGGATAATGTGTAAGGTATTGATTCACGTGAATTTACGAATATCTAAATCTCTTTACTTTTTTGAGCGGATGTGGTAATCTTTAAGGTAGGCGTAGTGTGTGAATGGCGGCCGGCGACAAAACGGGCCGCCGAGGAGAAGACCCCATGCACAAGCGGTTTCCAAGGATGATCATGGCAGCGGTGTTCAGCCTGCTTTATTGCGGTCTCGCCACGGCCCAAGCGGGCATTCCGTACGACGCCATCTTGCAGATGGTGGCGACGGCGGACACCAACTCGGACGGATGTCTGAGTTTCGCCGAAACACAGGCTACGCTGCCGTTTGTAACATCGTCGCTGTTCAGATCGATTGATGCGGACGGCGATGGGTTGGTTTGCCTGACGGATGTTTTCGCGTCGGGCGCCGTACCCCCCGAGCAAGCCTACCGGCTTCTGGTGGACTTTGCGGACGCGAACGGCGACATGGCCGTTTCATACGCGGAACTCACGTCCGTTTTACCGGGAGTTTCGGCAGGACAATTCAACGCCATTGACACCAATCAAGACGGACGGTTGTCGCTTGCGGATGTTGCCCCCGTGACGATCACGGTTGAACCGCCGCCGATCCTTCCTCCCATTCTGCCGCCCGGCGGCACGCCGATTATCCCTCCGGGGGAATGGACCGCGTACCTGTTTCTGGTGGACACCAACCGCAACGGGGGAATATCGCTCGCGGAGTTGATGGCTTTTGCGCCCGGCATCACCCAAGACATCTTTGACGCTCTCGACAAAAACGGGAACGGCGAGGTGACCGTGGCCGAAATCCAGTCGCTTACGGTGGACGATGCCATTCCGGCGGTCATCCGCATCATCAAAACGTTCGATTTCGATCGCGATCTCAAAATTTCGCTTGGCGAGGCGATGTCGTTCAGTCCGCTGATCAACGCGGACCTGTTTTCCAGTATCGATCAAAACGGCGACGGGATGCTGGATTTGAACGATTTGGGCCTTTCGATTCCGGAAGCGTATGTCAGTCTGTTGAATGCGGTTCTCCAGACCTTCCTCGACAGCGACGCAAACAGCGACGGGTGCCTGACGCTCGACGAACTGCGGGGCCTCATTCCCGGAGCGACCCCGGAAATATTCCGCCTACTCGACAAGAACCGGGACGGGGCCGTCTGTTTCCGCGATCTGGAACGCCTGACGATGAACGATGCCCTTCCGCTGGCCGAATTGATTCTCAAGGCCGCGGATCGGGATCGCAACCTGAAAATCACGCTTGAAGAAGCCGTGGCGTTTTGCCCGTTCATCACCGCGGATCTCTTCGCCGAGGCGGATCAAAACGGCGACAGCATGCTCGATCTGAGCGATCTGGACGGTTCGTTGCCCGCCGGGACCACCGGCGCCCTCAGCGATTTGCTGGAAGCCTTCATGAACAGCGATGCGAATTCCGACGGCTGCCTGTCGTTCACGGAGTCACAGGGCATCATTGCGGGCATGTCGCTGAGTCTGTTCACGCTGCTCGACAAGAACGCCGACGGCGCCATCTGCCTGAATGACGTGCAGCGGCTGTCCGCACACGACATCTTCCCGGCCGTCGAAGCCGTCCTCGCGGCGGCGGACAAGGACGGCGACCGCGCGCTGTCATTCGATGAGGCGCATGCGTTTCTGCCCGCCCTGAACGAAGCCGCTTTCAAGTATCTGGATCAGAACGGCGACGGCGTTTTGAGCGTGGAGGACATCGGGAACATCGCGTTCGTCGATCCCCCACCGGACGTCGTGGTTGGCGGCGATCCGCTGCAACAGTTCATCGTGTTGATGCTTTCCGCGGACAGCGACGGCAACGGATGCCTGTCGCTTGCGGAAGCGCGGACGATTCTGCCGCTGCTGACGGAGAATCTCTACGCGCTGCTTGATGGCAGCCGCGACGGCGCTCTTTGCATGAACGACGTGCAATCGCTGGGCTGGGACGACGTGCCCGCCTTGCTCAATGCGCTGCTGGAAATCGTGGACGGCAACGGAGACGGTCGCATTTCTTTCGACGAGTCCCGGGCCTTTCTGCCCGCGCTGACCCGCGAAATGTTCATCTATCTCGACGCCAACGGAAACGGCCATATTGAATACGGCGATTTCTCCTATGTTCCGATTCTAGACCCCTCAACAGGCACTTTGGACGAGACGATGCGGCGCCTGCTGAATCTTGCCGACACGAACAACGACGGCGCGATATCGTTCGACGAAGCGAAGGCGCTGATTCCCAATCTGAAACGTGAAACGTTCAACATGCTCGATCGGAATGGAGACGGTGTTCTGACCGAAGCCGACGCGGCGCCCCTTCCTCCGCCTTCCATCGATCCGATGGATGCGCTCACGCGTCTGCTGGCAACCGCCGATTCCAATGGCGACGGCGTGATTTCCTACGAGGAAGCCGCGGCGTTGATCCCCGGCTTGCCGCTTTCGTTGTTCAATTCCTTCGACGTAAACGGCGATGGTGTCTTGAGCGTTGGGGATTTGATGAATACCGGCAACGATTGGGGCGGTATTCTGTCCAAACTCCTTGCGATTGCCGACACGAACGGGGACGGTGTCGTCTCCTTCGAGGAAGCCCTCAAATTCATGCCGGGGATAACGCAGGCGATGTTCTCCGCGCTGGATCTCAACCGGGACGGCGTCCTATCCCCCGCCGATATCCCCGACGTCACGATCCTGCCCGTCGATCCGCCCGTTATCCTTCCGCCGGATCCTTTGGAACTGCTCCGCCAGTTGCTTCGCACGGCGGACGCCAACGGCGACGGAGGGATTTCCCTGGAAGAAGTACAAGCCCTGATACCGGGATTCCTGGCGGACCTGTTCCATGCGCTGGACAAGAATGGCGACGGCGTTTTGAGCGAAGCGGATTTACCGGCTCCGCCGCTCGATCCTTTGGAATTGCTGCGGATGTTGATCCTTCGCGCCGATACGGACGCCAACAGGAGCATCTCGCTGGAAGAGGCCCGGGCAATCGTGCCGGATCTTCAGGAAGCGCTTTTCAACGAACTCGACCGCAACGGTGACGGATCCCTGAGCGAGGCCGACCTTCCGCAAGCGCCGCCCAACGGCCAGATCGAATTGCTGCAACGCCTGCTGGCGGCCGCCGACACGAATGGCGATGGCGCCATTTCGATGGATGAAGCGCGCGCGATTGTGCCGGATTTGCCGGCCAGTCTTTTCAATGCGCTGGATGCCAACGGCGACGGTGTATTGTCCGCGGCGGATTTGGGCGCCCCGCCACCACCCGTCGATCCAGCGGAACTGCTTACGCGTTTGCTGGGCATGGCCGACGCCAATCGGGACGGCAAGGTGACGCTTGAAGAAGCGCAGGCGCTGATGCCGCAGTTGACGGCGGAGGTCTTTGCGGGTCTCGATCGCAACGGCGACGGTTCTCTGAGCCGCGACGACTTGCCGTCGCCGGGCTTCGATGCCGCGGCCCTGATCAACCGGCTGCTGGCGCTGGCCGACCGAAACGGGGACGGCAAAGTCAGTCTAGCCGAAGCGCGCACGATCATTCCCGATCTGCCGGAAAATCTGTTCCGGTTGCTCGACGTGAACGGCGACGGATTCCTCAGTGTGGCGGATCTGCCGAACCAGCCCATCGATCCGTTGGCCCTGTTGCGGCAACTGTTGAATACCGCCGATGCCAACCAAGACGGAAAAGTCACCCTTGAAGAAGCAAGGGCCATCGTGCCCGGCCTGCCTGCGGACTTGTTCCGGGCCGCGGATCGCAACAAGGATGGTTTCCTGAGCGTGGCCGACCTTCCCAACGATTGGGAAGTGCCCTCCATCGAAAATCCGCTTCAACTGTTGCAGTGGCTGATCCGGGCTGCGGACGCCAATGGGGACGGCGTCATTACGCTGGAAGAAGCGCAGGCGATTCTGCCGGCCCTTTCCCTTGACTTGTTCGCCGGTCTTGATCGGAACGGCGACGGTGCATTGAGCACGGCGGATCTTCCCCCACCGCCCCCGCAGGATCCGGCCGCCCGCATCCTGGCCCTGCTAAAGGAAGTGGACGCCAATCAGGACGGCTTGCTGACGCTTGAAGAAATTCAGGCCAAGTATCCGGAATTCACTCCGCAGGCGTTTGCGGCGTTGGATGCCAACAAGGATGGCGTCCTGAGCATGGCGGACTTGCCCTCCGCCCCGCCGGCCGGCATGCGCGAAGTACTCCTGCGGATCTTGCGCGAGGCCGATACGGACAACGACGGCGCAGTTTCACTTGAGGAATTCCTCGCCGCGCGGCCCGACGCCACCGTGGACGCCTTCACGCAGCTCGATTTGAACGGCGACGGCCTGCTCAGCCGGGCCGATCTCGCCGAAGGCGAAGTGGACATCCAGCAAGGGGTCCACGGCTTGCTGGAGGCCGCGGATGCCGACGGCGACGGGGTGGCGACATTCGAGGAAGTGCAGGCGGTGCGTCCGAACATTACCCCGGCGCAATTCGACATGCTCGACACCAATGGCGACGGCGTCCTGAGCGTGGCCGATTTGACGGTCGGCGCGCAGGATCCGGAGGCGCGGCTGCGGGCGTTGCTCGGCATCGCCGACGCGAACCGGGACGGCGTTGTGACCTTTGCCGAACTGCTGGCCGTTGCCCCGGACTTGACGCAGGACCTCTTCGACAAACTCGACACGAACGGCGATGGCGTCCTGACGCCCGACGACTCGGCCAATGCAACCGTGGACGATCCGCGCAGCCGGATTGCCGCCCTCTTTGGTCAGGCCGACGCCAATGGCGACGGCGCGGTGACGTTTGCGGAGTTGCAGGCGGTCATGCCGAATCTTTCCGAGGCGGAATTCGCCATGCTGGACCGCAACGGCGACGGTTGGCTGACGTTGGACGATCTGGCTGAATTGACGCCTGTCCCGGTTGAAAACGATCTGCGTCATGCCCTGCTCAGGGCGCTTATTCGCGCGGATAGAAACCAAGATGGAAAACTCGACGCCATGGAAATTGCGCGCGTTTTCCCCGACGCCCCCACGGACTTACTGGCCACGATCGATACCAATCACGATTGGGCTATTGACAAGGCCGAATTGATGGCCGCCCTGGGCCGGAACGCGGCGGGATCGCCGATCGTCGCGCCTGAAGACGCCGACGGCGACGGCCAGATGACCGCGGCCGATGTCCAGATTTGCATCAACCACGCCATCGGCGCGGGGAGCATGGTGTTGCCGCCCGACGTGGACGGAAATGGGCAGGTGGACGCCGTGGACATCCAGCGCATCATCCTGTGCGTACTGCGCGGTTTATAGACGCCTTTACGTTCAAAGTATCAGCGGGCCGCGATCCCTCATACGGATCGCGGCCCTTACGTTTGCCGCATCGGAACGCCGCGAAAAACATGCCGGGGAAATTTTGACCTTTTCCCCGGAAAAGCCGCATGATTCCGGTACATGCTGAAGGCTCACATTGAGTATCTGGCCAACCGTTTTCGCAGCCGGCCGTTGATCGCGGCGGTAAGTTCGGTGTTGTTTTTCCGCGGCGGCGCGGCGGCGCTGGCGTTTCTGAGCAACGCGCTGGTCGCGCGATGGCTTGGCCCCGACGCGTTTGCGCCCTTTGCCATCCTGTTCGCCGTCATGATGGTGGTTTCGGGATTTGCGGGTCCGCCGCTTGACATGAGCCTCGTGCGGTTCGCGGCGCGTTACATTGCCGACGACCGGGACGATTCGCGTCCCTATTTCCGCTTCGTGTTCCAGGTCAAATGCTGGGCGGGCGCGCTGACGCTGCTGGCGGGACTGATCCTGGCCCGGCCGTTGACGCGCATGTTGATCGAATCGAGCGCTTCCGCGGAGGGCGTCATTTCTCCGCCGCCGCCCGCAGGGATGTTTTTGGCTTTCGCGGGGGGGGTGATTATCACATTCTGGAGTTTTGCGCAAGCCTACTACCAAGCCCATCAGCAATTCGTGAAATATGGCCGTTTCGAGTTGACCAGTTCGCTGATGCGCCTGATCGCCGTGGCCGTTCTGCTCGTGGCCGGCACGCACAGCGTGATGGTCATGTTCGGCGGGTATGTGGCCGCTTTGTTCACCGTCATGGCGGCCGGCTGGCTCAGTCTTCCGCGCGGCCTACTGCGCGTGGACATACCCCAAGGCGTGGGGCGATCGTTTCTCCAGTTCGCGAAGTGGGTCATGCTGGCGGGTTTCTTCACGACGCTGGTGCAGCGGCTGGACATTTTATTGCTGGGCCATTTCGGCGTCGCCCGCGATCACATCGGCAACTACGGGGCCGCGGTGAGCTTGGCGCTGCTGGGCGATTTGTTCGTCCTTACCGTATTGCACGTCATGTTACCGCGCGCGAGCCAGATCAAGACGGCGGCTGAAATGGTGCGATTTCTGAAGCGATTCTGGCTACCCTCGTTGCTTGCAAGCGCGGCGATGGCGTCGGGCGTGCTTTTTGCCGAACCGCTGGCGCGGCTCGCGTTCGGGTCCGCATTCGTGTTGACCGGGCATTTGTTTGCCATTCTTTTCGCGGGCGCCGTAACCTCGCTCGCGGCGGCGCCGGCCGTGGCGGCGGTCTTTGCCCTTGGCGCGCCGCGCGTGGTAGCCGTACTGGAAGGCGTTCGTCTGATCGCCTCGCTTGCCTTGGGACTCTGGGCCGCTCCCCGTTACGGGGTGGTGGGTATGGCTTGGACGATGAGTGCGGTTCGGGGTACAATAGCCCTGTTGACATACGTGGCCGCACACTATGAACTGCGCCGGATCCGCGCGGCGGAGTCCATGACGATGTAGCGCGGTAGAAGGGAGCGAGAATGCCGTGAGTGCTCTTGGAGTTGCCTTGAAAGATCGGTGGAATCCCTTGGGCGCGGTATTTGTCCTGATCTTGGCCGTTGTGCTTGGCATAGCCATCGTCGCTTTCGACAAACTGGCCGTTGCGGGTCTGTTCGGCCTCATCGGATTTTGTTTTTTCCTTCGATTTCCCGTGCTGGGACTCTACGCCACCGTCATCTTGTTGCTGCTTTCCGGAACGGGCGGCGTCATCGGCGCCGGCGGCATTCACGTAGCCGTTCCGTTGACCCTCGCGAAATTGTGCGGCGCCGCCGCGCTGGCCGCATGGGCCTTGAACCTGCTCACCCGCCGCCAATCGTGGCATTTTGGATGGGAAGTCATCCTGGCCATCGTGTTCCTGATCTGGAGCCTGTTCGGAACCGTCTTTTCCGACAATCGCGCGGAACAATTGCCGGAATGGATCCGACTCGGAACGTTGGTTGGATTCTTCGTAATGGGCGTGGATTTGCTTTCAGGCGGCGAGAACGCGAAAAAACGGCTGCGCGCCTACATCGTCATCATCTGCCTTTGCGTGTTTCTTTCGGCGGCTTCCGCCGTAGCGCAGTATTTCATGCCGAGCACCTATATCGAGGGCGTCGAAGGCCGGGCGACGTTCCAGGAGACGGGCGGCGCCATCGTGGACCCCGAATCGCTTGCCGGCGAAGCGGCCATCCGCGTATCCGGCCGCGCCCAGCACTCGAACTGGCTGGCGTTCACGTTGCTGTGCGTGCTGCCGCTGAACGCCTTTTGGTTTACGGTATCGAAACGGAAGCTTTTCAAAACGTTTGTCGTGATTGCGACGCTGGTCGAACTGGCGGCGCTGATACTCACATTCACGCGGACGGGGTTCCTGGTCGGCGTAATCGTGATCGTCCTCTTGGCGCTCAAACAACAAGTCAAATCCTCACCCTACCGTTTTGTGGGTTTGGCGCTTGCGGTGGTCCTGGGATGGATGATTTTGCCGGGGCCGTACAAGGAGCGCGTGCTGACGTTCCGGCAATACACAGGCTCCAAGTCCGTTCAAACCCGCGCCCAGTTGCAGTCCGCAGCATGGGAATACATGACTGAACACCCCATCAAGGGCGTGGGCGTGGGCGGCTTCGGGTTCCTCATGAAGGAAGAACCGAACGAAGCGGGCCGCATCATGAAGATTGTGGTGGAACATTACGATTGGAATCCGCTTTTCATCGGCGTCCACAACCTTTACCTGCAAATTGGGTGCGAAACGGGTCTAATCGGCCTGGCCGTCTTCCTTGCCTTCATCGTGCTGCTGATGCGGCACGTGCATTTGGCGGAACAACGGTTCAAGGCCGGCGGCGACGACGAATGGCGAACCTTGGCGGCCACGCTGCAAGTAAGCCTGGTGGCGTTTCTGGTATCCGGCATTTTCCTGCACGCGCTGCAACAAAAAGTGTGGTGGCTGATTGCGGCCGGTGCGATGGGATTGTGCCTCATTGCCGCGAATGCGGAACATCGGGAAGATGAGACTAAGCCGGTACAGGCGTCATGACGCCCGCGAGCAAATGATTTGAGAAAGCGTAAACGTCACGTGAGCGGCGTCTTATAAAATCCCGTAGGGACGTCCTGAGAATAGCCCAGGACGCCAGTTTTGGGATCGTGGCAGCGACAGGGTAGTCCCGTTGGGACATTTTACGATTCACACGTCCCTGCGGGACGAACTTATCCTGTGGATGATTCCATTTGACGGATATCCTCATCGGTCATCCTAAAAAGGCAGTAGTTTCTTTGTCCGCAACTTCTGTGTGCCATGCACAGAAGTTGCGGACAAAGAAAACATATCCTTGATTGAGGCATTGCGGCTGAGCCGCGTTAGGGTCATGCGAAAAGTTTAGCGATAAAAGTACAACAACTTTGCGGGGCAAGCCGGATTGCAATTTTGAAATTTCAATCTGGTTTACCGCCACCATTTGATTTGGGGCGGCGTGTTTCCATCGAATGCAAGGTCGAAGGAAAACTTGAAGGGGCCGGGGATCTTGGACACTTTGACGAGGACGGTGTTCCGGCCTTGCTTGACGGCGCACGAGGCCTTGGCGGATTTGAATTGATCGTGGGGGATCTGATCCGTGCTTTCGTGGATGAGGCGCCCGTTCACCCATATTTTGGTCGCATCCTGCAGACCGATGCGGACCGTGGCGGTGTCACGCTTGTCGCTGAAGAATTCGGAATAGGCATAGCCTGTCCCATTATCGAAACGGGGATAATACTCGTATACGGGCGTGAAAGCCTGCTGCAAGTCAACAACGAAGCCGTCGTCGCGCCGGGCATGCCACGCCTTCCAGGTCACGGGGGCGTACCAGCCGGGATAGATCGCGTCGAAATCAATGGTTTCTTCCGGGGGATAGGGTGTCGCATGTCCTTTGCCGCCCCAATTCGGAAACGGCCCGATGACCATCCAGCGGCGCGTGGCCTCGTTGCGTTCGCGGCGCATCCATTCGACCGCCTTTTGATCAAGCGGGACGATGCCGGCTGACGGCACGGACCGCCGGGCAAAATGCCGGATTAGATTGACAAACAGCCGATCCGCGACAGGGTCCGCGCCGAGGTTTTCCAGTATCCGCAAGTGGGTGAAGACGACGCGTCCCGCGCCGTGGCGGCGCACCAGGATGTCGCTGCCCCACCAGCGCGTTTCCCCCATCATGTACTGGCCTGCGGCGATGGGGGTTGTGTCGAACGTGCCGGCGATGTCCTCGTCGCCGGTTTCGACAAAGGTCTTCGGCGCGACGACGTTTCGGTACGGCTGGCGCATGAGTCCCCGTGCCGGCAATCCCTCGAATACCGGATGGAGTTTCACATAATGATACATGCCGAGGAACGCGCCCACCGCGTCCTTGTTCGTCGCCCGCAGGCCGGGATCGATGCGGTCCGCGAGGTCGTTCCAGTCGTCCGGCGGCGCGAAGAATAAGGCCACCGCGCCACCCTTGACTTGCGCGAGGATTTGGGCCAAATCGTTGTCGGGGTAGGCCCGAATCGTGTTGGCCAGCGGCGGGATAACGTGCAGGGGCGCCTGAACGGTTCCGGGCGTGGCCAGCACGGCGCAGCGTTTTGTCCATATTTCCTGCGGGTCGAGAATATGAACCTCGATGCCGGAAGATTCGACGGGATCGAAAACATGCAGATCCATGCCGTTCTCGGCAAGGCATTTCATGCCCTGCATGATGCGGACGATGAACCGGTGAATGCCCGGCGATCCCGAGGCGCCGACGGATCCCTCCCATAACTCCCTGCCGTGGCGAGGAAGTTTCAGGGATCGTTTTTTCTTCCACAAGACCTGGTTGGTCGGCCCGACGACCTGGAGCGACAGATCCACCTTGCCCTCCAGTTGATCCTCGTTGGCCATGATCAGGGTAACGGGGACTTCCTCGCGGGGAACGAGGTTGGTGCGCGGTATGCTGATCAGGGGGCGCAATTTGGATTGAATGGCCGAAAACGTTTCGAAAACCGGCTTGGGACGTCGCCAACGATCAAGCACACCCGCGCAAAATTCGTGGCCCGCGTCGCACAACTGCGTATAACAGTATCCAGCCAGTTTTGGATTCATGCGGCAGGCGTCCACGTGCATCTGCGCGGCATCGCATTGTAGATCGCGCGCGGCGGCCATGAAACCCGCAAAATCCCCGAACACGCGGTCGAGATTGCGTTCGGCGAAACCATCCCGGGCCGCATCGAGCATCGCCTGGATGAAGCGCGCATCCTTCAGGCGCGTCCGGTCTTCTCCATATTGTTCCAGCGTGCCAACAAGATCCTCCATGCCGCCGAATCCAAATTCGGAAAGAAAGTACAACCGGTTCGGATCGCCGCTGTACGCGTAGTAAAGTTCGATGTCGCGATCCACGGGCGCGCGCTGGTAAATGTGCAGGTCGTCATAGGGTTCGAGTTCTTCGCGGTACGGGAGCATGAACCGCGCCGGTTCCCGCGAGGCGTTCACGCCGCCGCTGTCGTCAACGACGATCCGGCTTGGATCCAGCGATCGGGCCAGCCGGCACAGATCATCCTTGATGGTTTGCGCACCGCCGTTTGTGATGTATCCCGCGTTGCCCGTTTCGTTGAGCATGCCCCAAATCACGATGCTCGGATGGTTGCGATCGCGGAGAATCATTTCGCGCACTTCGCGTTCGCATCGATCTTTCATGTATTGCGACTTTTCGATCCATCCGATGGGGGGTTCCTCGTAAGCCAGCAGGCCGATTTCGTCGCAAAGGTCGAGCGTAATCCGTGGCGGCGTTTTGATGTGAAGGCGAACGAGATTGAACCCGGCTTTCTTCGCCAATTCCAGTTCGCGGCGGGCCATGGCCGCGTCCACGGGCGCGGCGATCGTTCGCGGATAGTCCGGTTGATGCAACACCCCCTTGACGAAGATCGGCCGGTTGTTGAGAAAGAAACGGTTGTCCTTGACGGTAAATTCACGCATGCCGAAACGAACGTCCAACCGGTCCGAGACGGCGCCGCTTTTCAGCAATTCGCACCGGAGCGTATACAATTTCGGCGAGTCCGGCGACCACATCGCGAATTCGGGGAAATCAACCGCATGGCGGCCCGGTTGGATTTCCGCGCCATAAGGGGTCCCCTCGATGGCCAGGCGAACAATCCCCGGTTCCGAAGTCTGAACCGTGACCGTGATGCGTTTGCGGCGAATGTCCGGTTCGATGAATACATCCTGTATATGCGCGACGGGTTTTGATTCGAGACAGACCGGACCCCAAATCCCCGCGAAGGACCAATAGCCGCCTTCCTTCGACGAGGGGATTTGTCTGGGACGGAACGGCCCGTAACCCTCCGGCCCGTGCGGGTCCACAATTCGCACCCAGAGATGATTGGTTCCGGCGCGTAACGCGTCCGTTACCGGGAACGCAAAGGGGGTATAGCCGCCCTCGTGCGCGCCAAGCGCGACGCCGTTCAACCAGACTTCCGCAAAGTAGTCGGCTGCCTCGAATTGCAGTTCGACCATGCGGCCGGGGGGGACGGCTTCCCATTCAAAAGCGCGATAATACCAGCCAACGCCGTCATAGTCCGGAACCCACAAGTCCCAAACGGACGGAACTTGGACCTCCATGGAGTCCGGCGCGTCGCCCCGTTCGAACCAACGATCCTTCCGGCCGCGATCCGCGGGATCGAGCGTTAGGCGCCATGCGCCGTCCAGTGAAAAACGTACTCGTGTCGTGTCGGACATGTGGTAATCCCTGCCGGAGACGCGGACGCGCCTCCTTGCGTGCACCGGCACGATAACCCGGCAAGATGGGCTAGGTCAAATCCGGCGTATTGCCAGAATGGCAAAGGGATGTCCGAAATCCGACAAGACACCTATTTTTCCGTCGGTGAAAATGAAGTATACTCGTTGAAAAAGAGGTTTCTATGTCCTTTGTGCTCGGTATCGAAACTTCCTGCGACGAAACGGGTATCGCGATAGTCGAGGACGGGCGGCGCATCGTGTCATCGGCGCTGGCGTCTCAAGTGCCGGTCCATGCCCCGTTCGGCGGCGTCGTTCCTGAAATCGCGTCGCGCCGCCATACCCAATGCATTTTCCAGTTGGCTCAGCAATGCATCGAAGAAGCGGGCGTGCCCGTGGATGCCGTTGCCGTGACGATTGGCCCGGGTCTGATGGGATCGCTGATGGTCGGCGTGGGCTTCGCCAAGGGGCTGGCCTATGCCTGGGGTGTCCCAATTATTCCGGTCCATCACATCGAGGGGCACATCTTTTCGGTGTTTCTCACGGACAACCCGCCGACGTTTCCGTTCCTGGCGCTTGTGGTCAGCGGTGGACATACCTGCCTGATTGCCTGCGACGAGCCTCACCGATACCGCCTCCTCGGCTCGACGCGCGACGATGCCGTGGGGGAATCGTTCGACAAGGTTGCGCGTCTGCTCGATTTGCCGTATCCCGGCGGTCCCTCGATTCAAAAAGCGGCGGAACAGGGCAATCCACGCGCGATTCGATTCCCGCGCGGTCTCGAACGCAGCGGCGAACTTGAATTCAGCTACAGCGGCTTGAAGACAGCCGTGTTATATGAGCGCCAACGGCAGGCGTCGGCGATTCCGGATATCGCCGCCAGTTTTCAATGGGCGGCGGTGGATGTGCTCATCACGAAAACGAAATTGGCCATTGAAAAGACCGGCGCCGAACGGCTGGTCTTGGCGGGCGGCGTCGCGGCCAATCGCCTGCTGCGGGAACGGCTGGTGGCGGAGTTGCCGGCGCCGGTACACATGCCGCCGATGAGTCTGTGCATAGACAACGGCGCCATGATCGCCGCGGCGGGCGATTCGCGCTTGCACAAGGGACTGCTCGGTCATTTCCGAGCCACGCCGGATCCAAATCTCCCCCTTTGCGTGAGGGATGAAAGATGAATGAGGAAGCCATAACGCCTCCCCCTTCGCGCGATGAATCCCTTGGCGTTCTTGAGGGATACGATATCGTCGCGTTCGCGTTTTCGGACTGGCGAGCCAGTTGGTCACTGCCGCAGCAGATTGCCACGCGCCTTGCCCCGCGGAATCGTGTCCTTTATGTGGACGTACCGCGCCCGTTCGTTTATTTCTTGAAGGGCCGCGATCCCCAGGGAGCCGGATACTGGGAAGGGCCTCGCCTCCAGGAAATTTCATCGAATTTTTATGTTTACCATCCACCGCATGTGTTCTTGCCGTTCAAAGGGCTTCCGCTCCGCGCCATGCAATTCGTGCTCGATTTCAACGGCTGGCTCCTTTCGAGGCTGGTGAAACGGGCAATGGCGCGACTGGGCTTCGGCCGCCCCATCGTGTGGAATTTTTCGCCCTTGCACGGGATGGCCGTCGAGCGGATGAACGCGCTGGCAAACGTCTACGACACCGGAGACGAGTGGGTCAATTACGAGAAAGATCCGAACGGCGTGCTGTTGCTCTACTGGATCGAGGAACGCCTGTGCCGACAGGCCGATATTGTCTTTACCGGCACGGAAAACATGAAGGAACAACGCGCGTTGTACAACAGGGAAACGCACGTTGTCTATCATGCTGCGGACTACGCCCACTTTTCCAGGGCCGCGCTCGCGGAAACGCCCGTTCCGGACGATGTGGCGCATTTGCCGCATCCCATCGTGGGCACGGTCGGCGTGATCGATCCGGCGCGTTTCGACGTGGGCCTTGTCGTATCTATGGCGAAAATGCGGCCCGCATGGTCCATCGTTCTTGTGGGTCCCGCCCGCGCGGATATGGACCTTGGCCCGATGCGGGGAATTCCCAATCTTCACCTCCTTGGCAACCGCCCCATCGCTGAACTGCCGAACTATCTGAAGGCATTCGATGTGTTGTTCATCCCCTACAAGGTTAATGATGCGACCCGGAATATTTATCCGCTCAAATTGCAGGAATACTTTGCCACCGGCAAGCCCGTGGTAAGCCAGGCGTTGCCTTCCGTGGCGGCCTATGGCGACGTGGTGGAGATAGCCCGATCGCATGAAGACTTCCTCGCCCGCGTCGAAGCCGCCTTGCGCGACGATGCGCCTGAATTGCGGGATGTGCGTCAGGCCATTGCGCGGGCGAACTCATGGGAACATCGCGTCGAGGTGAAGTGCGGGCATGTTCGACGCATTCTGCAGGCAAAGTACGGCCGTTGACGTTCATAGAGCAAGCCCGCTGGCTTCCGATGTTCATTGCAACCTTTCAAGTTCGGGGGGCATAATAACCCTGAATAGATCATGGTATTTTCGGCAAGAAGGAGAGCCTGCCCATGCGGTACTGCGTGTTGTCCATTCTATTGCTTGGCGTTTTGGCGCTGACCTTCGCCTGGTGTGCGCAAGCCCAAGATCCCTCCCCCGCGCCGCCGGAGTCGTCATCGGCGCCCGCCGCCCCCCCTCTCCCGCTGCCCGTTCCGCAATCGGCGGCGGGAAGCATGGCCGGCGAGCCGGTGACCGTCCTGCTGATGCTCCAATGGGGCGGCGTCATTCTCTGGATCACGATGGCGATGGGATTTGTGGCGATGGCAATGGCCATTTACCTCATCCTGACCGTCACGCCGAAGCGCGAGGTACCGGCAACGCTGGCCAAGCGCCTGTTGGGCCAGATTCGCGCGGGCGACCTGCGTGGCGCGTACCAATTGTGCGAGGGACGCGACGAATTGCTCGCGAACGTGGCGCGCGCGGGGCTCAAGATGGCGGGTCACGATCGCTATGTGGTGCAGGAGGCCATGGAAAGCGAGGGGGAACGCGGCGCTTCGGCCCTGTGGCAGAAAATTTCATACCTGAACAACGCCGGAACGATTGCGCCGCTGCTGGGCTTGCTGGGCACGGTGTGGGGCATGGTATTGGCGTTCAGTTCGATTGCCTCGGATAACGCGCAGGTGCGGGGGATCGTGGTGGCGGAAAACGTGTCCAAGGCGCTGATTACGACCGTCGGCGGACTGGTGGTGGCGATTCCCTGCATGGTGGTGTATTACTACCTGCGCGCGCGCGTCATCAAAATCGTCGCTGAAGTCGAAGCCCAGGCGAGTGAAATCGTCGAATTGCTGGCGCAAGGGAGGCATGTATGAGATTCGGCCGTCACCTGATGCAAGAAGAGGCGGATGCCATTCCCTTGGCGCCGCTCATTGACATCGTGTTTTTGACGTTGGTCTTTTTCCTGACGATTTCGACGTATTCGACCATCGAAAGCGAAGTGGACATTGCGCTTCCCACGGCTGACAGCGCCGTGCAGAACGACCGTTCACAGGGCGAGATCTATATCAACATACGCAAGGACGGCGCCATTGTTCTCAACGGACGCGAGATGAATCTGGAAGAACTCCAAGACGTGCTCATGCGGGTTGCGGAACTGTTTCCCGGCGGCGCGGTGATCGTTCGCGGCGACCGTGAAGCCAATTTGGGGAAGGCCATCGCCGTGCTGGACTGCTGCCGCAAGGCAGACATCTGGAACGTGTCGTTTGCGGCGCTGCGCGAGGAAACGCAGGGCGCGAAATGACGGACGCGAGGATTCATGGGATGAAGCGACGGATTGCCGGCATTTTGGCCATTGCGGGCCTGTTGGCGTTCCCATCCTGGGCCGAATCGCCGGAACAGGCGCAGTTTGATTTCGCAAACGGCCTCTTCCAAAGGGGGTTCCACAAGGAAGCGATGGAGGAATACAAGGTTTATCTTGAAAAATATCCACAGGGCGAGTATGTGCCCTTGGCCCAATATCGCATGGGCGAAGCCGCCTATGCGGCACATGACTATTCCTCGGCGCTCGAAGCATTCGACAAGGTCTTGGCCGGCAATGCGGATCCGGACACGAAAAAACGCGCGAAACTCAGCCGGGGTGAAGTGTTATATTGCCTGAAGCGCCCCGCGGACGCCTTAGTGGCCATTGAACCAATCGCCGCGGAAGAAAGCACTCCGGAACTTCGCGCACGCGCCCTGTATCATCTGGGCCGCATCAATGCCGACAGCGGCAATCTGGAAGCGGCTGCCCAATCGCTCAAGACGCTCATTGAAACGTATCCCGCCTCTCCGCTGGCCCCTTTTGCGCAATACCATTTGGCCTTTGTTTACTTGTCGGCCAAGGAAACCGAAAAAGCGGCTGTCGAGTTCTCGGCGGTAGCGGCCTCGAATGCAGACGACCGTCTCCGAATGGAAGCGCGTTTTCGCTCGGGGGAGGCCTACGAAGCCATCGGCTGGCACAGCGCGGCGCAGGGCGCATACCAGCAACTGAAGAAAGAATTCCCCGATTCGCCGTTTGCGCGCAAGGCAGACTATGGCATCGCTTGGGCAACCTATCACACAGGACATTACACAGAAGCCTCCGTAGCGGGCGAGACGTTTCTCAAAAAATATCCAGACGCCCCGGAAAAGGCCGGCATCGAATTTCTGCTCGCCAACTGCCTCCAGCAGCAACAGCGTTACGCGGAAGCGATTGCGCGTTATGCGAAGGTACGCGCCGAATACCCCGACACGGAATTTGCCGGCCGTTCCCGATACAAACAGGCTTGGTGCCTTTATCTCACCGGCCAATTGGATGAGGCCAAGGCTGAAATAACCGCTTTTCTGCAAGCGCCCGGCGATCTGGGCTTAATCGGTGACGCCTCCTTCCTGCTGGGATCGATTGATGTGGCAAAAGGCGAGTATGAAAAGGCTTACGAGGAATTTCGGATCGTGGCCGAAAAGTACGCCGGAGGCGAGTTTGGCGCGGAAGCCCTCTACAAGGCCGCGGAATGCCTTGCGCAACTCAAGCGCACCGAGGAAGCCGCCAAGGCTTTTGAAAATTTTGCCAAACAATACCCCGACAATATCCTCGCTGAACAGGCCCTGCTCCGCGCGGGCGATGCGCAATTCATGACGTCGGCTTTTGCGGAAGCCGTTGAACGATACAAAAAGATTCTCGAGGCGCCGGGCGACGCGAGCGTCGAATTAGACACGCTGTACCGCCTCGCCATCACGTATCACAATATGAAGGATTACGCGGCCAGCGCGGACACGTTTCGCAAACTGCTGGCGAAAGCGCCGAACGGTAAACATGCCGCCGAGGCCCACTTCCGCATCGGCGATTTCCTCCTGAACGATGGGAAGGACCCTGTCAAGGCCATCGAATCGTTCAAGGCGAGCCTGGAGTTAGACGCCCAAGGGCCTTTTGCGGGACGCGCCGCAAAGGGCATTGCCCTTGCGCGTTATGAGGCCAAGGACTTCGATGCGGCCATGGAGATGTTTCTCCGGCTGATGAAAGAATTTCCGGACGTGGCGCTAAACGAGGAAACCTACGCATGGACCGGCCAGCGGTTCTTTGACCAGCAGAAATGGGAACAGGCGCAGATTGCATTCGAGGCCCTGCTAAGGGCGCGTCCCGATTACCCCAACCCGGAACGGGTTCGCCTCAAGATGGCCGAATGCAGTGAGAAGGCCGGGAAAACCGATGCGGCGCTGGCGCTGTACAAGTCCGTGGTGGAAGCCGATCCACGCGGCGCCATCGGCGTTGAAGCCCGATACCGGATGGCCCGGATTTTTGAAACACAACAGAAGGACGAAGATGCGCTGCGCCTGTATGAGGAAGCCGCCAACGCCAACACGGGCGACACCGCGGCGCGCGCGCGTTTTCGCCTTGGCGAACTGTACGAGGCCAAGCAGGAATTCGATGCCGCCGCCCGCAGTTACATGCGCGTGGCCATCCTCTTTCTTCACGATCAGTTGTCGCCGGAATCGCTCTGGCGAGCCGGACAATGTTTCGAGAAGGCCGGAAGCCGCGAACAGGCCCGGAAATCCTACGAGGAACTGGTGCGCGAGTATCCGGAAAGCGAACAGGCCTTGAAAGCCAAAGAGGTCCTTGACAAAACGCCATAGGACTCCCCGATGAACAGCCGGCAGACATTGATGGCGATCAGCATCCTGATTACGACGGTATTTTATGCCCTCGTGATCGGCGTGGGATCGCTCGTGCCGCTCTATGGATTACGCCCGCCGCCTCCACGGGTATCCCCCACGTTCCGGGTACAGTTTCTCGAAGAAACGGCGACCCCGCCCCTTGTCGCTGAATCGAAAAAGGGAAATGGAACGAAACTGTCCACACGTCCCGAAAAGATCGAAGATCTTCTCAAGCGCGAGACGGATTTGATCCAGGCGCTTGATTCAGCGTTGGAAAAGCTGACGGATATGCCGGACTTGGCCGGTCGCGCCGCCCAGGAGACGCTCTCCCCCCCGCTGCCCATGCCCCCCGACCCGGAAATGATGGCGCGCGTTGATGCCAAAGTCATCGAAATCGCCCAGGAAACCGCACGAACCGGCATTGAAATTCCGCGGCGCCTGGCCACTCCGTCCCCGGATCGTATCATCGCTGAAAACGAGTATCCGGTCTTGCGAGGTCCTTCGGATACGCCGGAAGCCGAGGTTGCGCTGGGGATGTTGCCCACTGTAAGCCTCCTCGACGCGCCCGCCCATCCGCGCGGTCAATTGGACGGAGGCCAGTCCCCCCCTCTCGACGATTTCATACCCTTGGAACCCTTCAACGTCGCTCTTCCCGGTTTGCCGCAGGTGGAAGTGATTGCACGTGAGCCCGTCGTCGAACAAATTCGCGGGGAACGCCCCTACGAGTTCATGGACGATTTGGTGGATATCGGACTCGAAACGTATCTGCCGCCGGACGAAAAAGAGGGCTTTTTCCGAATACGCATTGCCCCGAAGAAAAACGGCGGCATCGAGGTGCTGCCAAAAGACATAACGTTTGTGATTGATGCGTCCAACAGCATCATCCAGCGAAAACTGGACGCAACCGTCAAAGGCGTGCGGCAGGCCATCGCGCAATTGAAGCCGGAGGATCGGTTCAACATCGTCGTGTTTCGCGACAACCCCGTTTTTTTTCAGCCGGAACTCGTGCCGGCCACTCGGGATAATCTCGCCCAGGCGGCGGTGTTTCTCACCAAAGTCGAATCGCGCGGCGCGACCGACGTCTTCAGCGCTTTGCGTCCGGTCGTGCAAACGCCCCCCCGCGAAGGCGTCTCCGGGCTTGTCGTGGTGGCGACGGACGGGCGCCCCACAACCGGCGTACGCGATTCCCGGGCGATTATCAACGAATTGACGAACGAAAACACCTGGGGAAATGAGATTGTCGCTTACGGCGGCGGCAATACGGTGAACCGTTACCTGCTGGATCTTCTCGCCTACCGGAACCGAGGCGAATCCCGCGTCGAGACGTCCATCGATCGTATCGCCGGCGATCTGCCCGTATTCATTGGACAGTTCAGCGAACCGGTGCTCGCCGGCCTTCGCGCGGACTATGTCAACATTGACACCGCAAACGTTTTCCCGAAACAACTTCCAGACTTTCGCAAACAACGCGTCGTAACGGTTTACGGCCGGTTTTCGCCCCAAAAAGACGGCGAGTTCGTCATGCGGCTCAGCGGCAAGGCGCTATCGAAGAAAAAAGAAATCATTTTCCGTTCCAACCTTGGCAAGGCGGCCAAAGGAGACGCCGATATCGCCCGAAACTGGGCGTTTCAAAAGGTCTATTTTCTTATCGGCGAAATCTGCCGTGTTGGCGAAACGCCCGAATTGATGGGCGAATTGCGCCTGCTATGCCGGAAATACGGCATCCGAACCACCTACGACGAATAGCCCTAAACGGAACAAACCCACGGCCGAAGGTCTGACGCGCCTGAATTTCCCGGGACGGCTATGCTACACTTTCCGCTGGTATCGGACATGGGAGGTTTGCAAAGGCATGGACGCGATTCGGGAACATTTCCAGGCGCATTACCTCTATTATGTGTTGGCGGCCGTGGTCGTTTTGCCGCCGTTTTTCTATTTCCGGCGGCAGACATTTCCGCTGCTTTTTTACACCATCGAATTTTGCCTGTACGCTTCGATCATGCATGTCACGATTTTCGTGATGGCTGTTTGCGCCGCATGGTTTCGTGAAAACACGCAGATGCAGGTCGTGCGGGACGTGATCCGCCAGAATCCCCACTGGAAAACGCCAATCCTTCGCTTCTGGGAGACGAAACAGTACAATCCGTCATGGCTGGTCTACCTGGAAGCGGGATTACTGGCGCTGATTCTGTTGGCGATGTGGAAATTCCGGCCGTTGGTCGTTCAGAAACCGAAAAAGAAAGCGCCGCCGAAAAAACCGGGAATGTACTCCACGCAATTCGGCGGCAAGACGCAGTTTGGAGGAAAAAAATGATACCGGCGTTTGTTCGAGGATCCATCGCACCCGTGTTTACCGCGTTTCATGAGGACGGCCGCCTGGATGACGACGGCCAGCGGGCCATCCTGGATTATCTGGATGAGAGCGGTGAGGTCAGCGCATGCTTCGTGCGTTCGGGGATGGGACAAATGTTCACGTTCTCGTTCGAGGACGTCAAGCAGATAGCCAAGGTGTCGTGCGAACATCTAGCGGGACGGACGCCGGTCTTGGTGGGATCGGCCGGAATCTGGGACCGCGACCGCACAAAGCGGCCCGATCCGAAGGTGTACACGAAACAGGCGGTCGAATTGAGCCAATACGCCGAAAGCGTCGGGGCGTCCGGCGTGGTCCATACCATACCCGAAGCGATTCTACCCGGTCCGGACGAAACGATTCCGGATGTGATCCTTCGCTATTTCGAGCAAATTTGCGATGCAATAAAAATCCCCGTCTTTATTTATCAATCGCCGGGCACGGATGCGGACTATTGTCTATCCCCCGAACTGGCATGCCGATTGGCCGATATGCCCCTGATCATGGGCATGAAGGCCTCGACGGTTGACGCCGCGTATATCTTCGATATCACCTATGCTGTACGCGGCAAGGATTTCGGATTCATCAGCGGCAACGAGTGCGGATTCCTCGCTGGGCTCGTGACCGGTTCCCGGGCGGTCATCGGGCAGGGCGCCACCATGAACCCGCGCATCCTCAACGCCATTCAAATCCGCTATGAAAAAGGCGACCTCGAAGGCGCAATAGCGGCGCAGCACTCGACGAATATCCTCGTGCAGCGTTCGCTGAATAGCACCGAGTTCTTCAAGCGGTATATTTCCGCAAAAGGCTATCCCATCAAACCGTATCCGCGCCGGATGGGCGCAAGCCTTTATGCGTCGCAAAAGCCCGATCTCTCCCAGGCCGATTACGATGCCTTCAAGGCATTGTACGAATCGGAACTGGCGAAGTACTGAGATCCCGTGAATTTCTTTGCGCAATCGAAAGCGTAACGCCGAATTTCTTTGCGCGCCCCGAGGCGGACCAACAGCAATAATGGATAAAAGGCTGCAAACGCCATATTGATCCGAACGAAAGATTGACATCCGTGAAGTTCCTTATGCCCTTGGATGGCTGGCTTTGGGAAAGGTTTTTTCGGCGTCAATGCCGATACTGAAGAGTACCGAGTTCTTGAGACAATAGGATGAGACTTTCCACGAAGATTGGCATCTCCGGGCAACGGGATCTTGTGTTGAAATTGAAAATGGCCGCTTGGTAGCGCCGATTTCCCAATCGGCATGTCGTGTTTCAGCAAGCCGATTAGGAAATCGGCGTTACATTCCGAAACCTTCACGACTCCGAGAACAAGGTACCCTCA
>DAOTMJ010000052.1 GCA_035450225.1 Candidatus Hydrogenedentota bacterium | reverse complement strand
CTTCGCCTTCGCCCTCGCCTTCGCCTTCGCCTTCGCCCTCGCCTTCGCCTTCGCCCTCGCCCTCGCCTTCGCCTTCGCCTTCACCCTCGCCTTCGCCTTCGCCTTCACCCTCCCCTTCTCCTTCACCTTCCCCATCTCCTTCGCCTTCGCCCTCGCCCTCGCCTTCACCCTCCCCTTCTCCCTCGCCTTCGCCTTCGCCCTCGCCTTCGCCTTCGCCTTCGCCCTCGCCTTCACCCTCCCCTTCTCCCTCGCCTTCGCCTGTCTGGTCTGGAATCAGCGGATTAGTTCCGGCTGCGAATTCCACCTTATTCGAAATTCCATCGCCATCCCAATCGTTGAATCCGTCCAATTTCCCGTCTGGAACTGGCGAGAAAGCATCGCCGGTGCTGTCGGGGTCCACGGCATTGAACGGATTCTGTACGCCCACCGCATCGAGATCGAGATCGCGCACTTCGTCGCCGTCATTTATCCCGTCGCCATCGCTGTCCGGCAGAGCGCCGTTCGTTCCGGATATCGTTTCCTCCGGATCGTACAAACCGTCCCCGTCGCTGTCCGTATAGTAGGAAAACGGTTTTCGTTGCCAGTTGTCGTAGAGGTCCTGCTGGTCCCCGGTATGCGGTCCGGCAACGCCGTCTTTTCCGACGAAATCGCTCTGGCCGGGCGGAACGATGTTTTCGGCGATTGCGAACGGCGGAAGCAGTTGAACGACCTGTTCATAGGTGCCATGGACGCCCATATAGTAGGGCAGCAGCCGGAATTGTTCGTATGAAAGGGTTTCAAAAAGGTCGAGCATGCGAATGAGCGGAACCGCGTTGTCGTCGGTATTGTACCAGCCGTAATCGCCGTTGTCCCACCAGACGGCCGGTTTTGTGTTGAAATTGGCAAAATAGCCCTGACGGGGATTGGCGGCCTGCGGATGGCTTTCGAAGGGCAGGAATCCGATCCATTCCTGATCGCCGGCCCCCGACAGAGGCAAGCGCGGGTCGGCCCCATCCGGCAAAATGCGGTACCGGCCGGCCAGCACATAGCCGATAGCCCCGGTGATGTCCGCGTAGAGAAAATTGAGCGACACGGGAACCCTCGCCACGGCCTCGCGCCACTCGTTGATGTTTTGAATGCACGGAAATCGCAGCAATCCCTCGATGCCGCCCAGTTCGGCCTTCCAGAAGGTGTATCGCCACGCATAGGCAAGGTGGTTGGCCGTGTCGAAAAACCGCACGGGACCATGAACGTCGCGGTAGAAGATTTGCCGATGGTCGGGGCCGCCGCGTACCTTGAAGACTTCCTCGCGCGATTCAAGGCGGCGCCACGCCCCGTCGAACAGATAGCGCGTCGCATCGTTCGGGTCGAGTTGAAGGACATACGTGTCGGTATTGTCCGCCTTGCTCGACGTAATGGTCCATGCGAAATGGTTGGTATGCCCGATAAAGATGCCGGGTGTGCCGGGGAAACAGATCCCGGCGGCATGCATGCCCGGCCCGTGCATGTCCACCTCGAGCGCGCATTGCGGCCAGACGGCCTGCGGTTCCGGGATGGCTTTCATGTGCGGGCATCCGAACAGCATTGCGTGGCCCGTGCGCGATTTCGGGGGTGCGATGACGGCGCCGTAACTGCCGATGGACGGCGGAAACCGGACAAGGGCCGCGACGCGCGACAACCCTTCGCGCTCGCGCTTCATGGCGCTCACCAGCATTTTGTCAACCGGCGGATGAATTTTGAGACCATGCCGGCCGGCCGTTTTTTCGGGGGGAAATCCGCCGTCTTCGCCGGGGGGAATCGTGGTGGGCGCATCCGGGACGTTGATGGGATATTTTCGATTGAACGCCTCCTCGCCAATCGTGTTGTACTCGTCCAGGCGTTCGTATTCCATTCCGCCCCGAAGGCCGAAACGGCGCAGCATGACCTGGGCGCAGGCAGCCGAATCCAGCGCCGTCCACGGTGGAATCGGCTGTCCCGTTTCGTAAAGATGTTTCGGCATCAGGTTCCCGGGATCGGCGTTGACTTCGGCGATGCGGGCATTGATGCCGTCGGTGTAGGCGTGGAAAATCCCGCGGATATCTTCGGGCATCGCATCGAAAAGGAGTTGCCGCTCTTCCGGGGTATAGCCGATCAGGCGCATCGTGAAATCGTTTACCAGAATCGGCTCCGGATTTTCCGGCGATCCGTAGGTCTCGCCATACAATTCCGCGAGACGGCCCGTGGCGTACCGCCGGTTGTTTTCGCATTGGAGCAGGCGATCGTGCGCCACGGCGTATCCCATCGCGTAATAGGCCCCCCGAACGGTCTGCGCCACGATATGCGGAACGCCGAACGCGTCGCGGGTAATGCGAACCGCTTCGCCCTCCGCGTCTATCGTCGGGATCTCCGCCGCGGAAACGCCGTTTCCCCATGCCGCCAACGCCGACAGCGCCCACCCGATAAACACAACCTGCGCGCGAATCACGGCTACTCGCTCCTTGCCTGCGCCACGGGGTTCTCGTGGCGCTTATCCACTATACCACGGATACCGGGCCGCGCGGAGTTGGCCGTTTACCCGCGTTCAGGCGGCGAAACGGGCATCACTGAACCCCGTCTTTTCGATCGCAATACCGTTCGATGGCGGCCGCCCATTTACCCTGGGCACTCAGAATGCGATAGACCAGTTCGCGCAATGCGCCGCGTCCACCGGGCGCTTCGGTGCAGAGATGGGCGGCGGCCTTGGCTTCGGGCGCCGCATCGGCAACGGCCACGGCCAGCCCCACGGCCTGCATGGCCCGCACATCAATCAAATCGTCGCCGAGAAACGCCATTTCATCGAGTCCGATTCGATGGCGTTGGGCAATCTCCCGGCAGACACGGGCCTTGTCGCGGATGAATTCATGGGTTTCGCCACATTTCCATTGAGCCGCGATGGCGGCGATGGCCTTGCTGCCCAGCCCGGACACAAGCGCCGATTGGCCGCCCGACAGATGCCAGAGCGTCAGGGCCGTCGCGTCGCGGGCGTGCAGCGCGCGAAAGGGCCGCCCGTCGCCGTCGAACCAGATCAGCCCGTCGGTCAATACCCCGTCCACGTCGCACACGATAAAAGAAATTCGCCGTAGGCGATCTTCGATTGTCATGGCCGCGTCAGGGTTTCTTCGGATTATTTCCGCTTCCATCTTCACCTGCCGCAGGCTTTCGCTGTTTCAACAACCACGGGATGGAGGCCGGATCGCCGTAGGCGTTGTCCCACGAGTTGTGCCCCGTTCCCGGATACTCCGTATATTGAACATGTCCGCCGGCCCTGCGCACCGCCTCGACCATTTCGCGCGATTTTTCCGGCGGCACCGTGTCGTCGTCCGCGCCGTGAAAGGCCCATACGGGGCGCGCGGCAAGCTTGGCGGCATCGGCCGGGTTTCCGCCGCCGCAAATGGGCATGAAGGCCGCGAAGGTGTCCACATGGGCCGCGCCGTAAATCCAAGTTCCGAATCCGCCCATCGAAAGCCCCGTCAGATAGATCCGTTCGGGGTCCGCGCGATACGCCTCCAACGCGTCCTCCAGCGCCGCGGCGATGTGTTCGGGAACTTCGTGCCACCAGACATCCTTCGGACACTGCGGCATGACAACCAGACACGGAAACCGATCCGGATTGAGCCGGATGGCGTGTCCAATGCCCACTTCCGTCTGCAACAGTCCGTCGTCGCCGCGTTCGCCCGCGCCATGCAAAAACAAAATCAGCGGCCATGCCTTGTCCGGCGTGTATTCGCGGGGAACGTACACGACATAACGGCGATCGACGCCGCCAACCGAGACGCTCCGGTTGATGAATCCCGTTTGAACCGTTCTGTCGTTCATGCGCACTCCTTGCCGCGCGGCGCCCGCGCCGACCGCGCACGCCAGCGCCGCAGCGAAAACCATCAGCCATCCGGGGTGGTTCATTCGTCTTGCACGTTTCATGCGATGCCTCTTGGTCCCGGATCGGATGCCGCCCAGTCCCGCAGACGCCATAATACCGCCTTTTGCCGTTCCAGGTCATGTTCGATGCCCGGACCGAGTTCCGGGAGAGGCAAATCCACTTCCGAAGCCAGAAAGGCAAGCGCATCGAACGATTTCACCGGCGGAAATCCGTTGTCGCGGAGATAATGCAAGCATTTGATCGTGGAAAAACCGTCGAACCAGCGATGGAATTGCCAAAGCGCCTGCCGCGCATCGCGGCTGTTTGCCTGCAGCCGCGGCCAGATATCCGCAAACCGCCGGGCTTCAAGAAAGGCGCGCAGCGGCCCGGCGTCCGCCAGCAGTACATCCGGCCCGGCATCGGGACGCGATTCCACTCCAAGCAGCCAATCGCGCAGAAAAAGATACCCGCGCGGATCGTACAACCGATATTCGTCTTCCATTCCAGCCAGATGCCGGCGGACGCGCGCCCCGGTGCCAAACGGCACGCGATCCGACGGGCGCGCGGAAGGCCGGACAACCGTGTCGTGTATCAGCGCGACCGGCCCGGTCTTCGCGAGCGCCTGAAGAAAGTAGAAATCTTCCCCTGCCTGGCGCGGCTTCATGCCCGACACCGCCGCGTAGGCGTCCGCCCGGCATGCCATGGCGGATCCGATGGTATGGAATGCGTAGGGCGATCCAGCCATGCGCAAACCCATGACGTGGTAGCGCAGAAAGGTCTCGTAACATACGATGGCGGCCGCCTCGGCGGGGCTCAGCTCGATCGGGTGCGCATAATCAATGACGGCGGCCCACGCGCTCGCGCGCGACAGCGTTTCGCGTATCGCGCGAAGGTAGCCGGGCTGGACCCGCGTGTCGGCGTCGAGACAAACGAGGGCGCCCCGTGTGAAACCGTTGTGCGCGAGAAGGCCCAGGGCCCGGTCCATGCCGATCTTCCGGGCAAGACCGACGCCGCCCTCGCCCGGCAATTCGCACCCCGGCGAACTGGCGTCCACGCAGGCCAACCGCAACGGTCCGCCATTCTCCATCAACGGCCACAATCGGCGCAGCGTCTCCTGGTTTTCTTCCATGCACCCCGCGCCGGGCCGGTTGTTCACGACACAGACAACCAAGGTGCGGGCCAACTCGTCCGGATCGTCGGCGGCAAGGCTGTCGAGCGTGGAAAACAGTGTGTCGCGTTCCGCCATGACGGGAATCACGACTGCTTGGGCGATGCCTGCCGTATCGCCCGATACCAGCGGCCAGCGTTCCAGATCGGCATGGCGGGCCAGATATTTTTCAAGCGCCGTCATGGGGTTCCTGCAATTCGTCGGATCGGTCGGATCCGCCGGATCGGTTGGATCGTAAGCCCGCCCGATGAAGGATTTCCATCGCCGTCTCCGCGTCCGCGCGCGGAATCCAGTGAATGACGCAGCCTCTGCGCTCCATCCGGCGAAACCAAGTGTCCTGTCGCTTGGCAAACTGGCCTATGGCGGCGCCGAGTTTCTGGACAAGGTCGTTGCGGCGCGTGATTTTACCTTGGAGATACTCGGCGATGAACCGGTATTCGAGCCCGAGCCGTTCGAGCCGTTCCCACGGCACGCCGGCGGCATGCAGATCGCGCACTTCTTCGATCAGGCCTGCCTGGATGCGTTCGGCGAGGCGCAGGCGAATCCGATTCCGGAGTTCCTCCCGATTCCATAGCGCGCCGAGCACGACGGGGCGGATTTCCGGCGCCGGTTCAGGATCATGGTCGCGTGAATATTCGGCGATTTCAATGGCGCGGATGGTCCGCTCGCGCGTTTCGAGGTCCGTTGTATTGTGCAGGCGTGGCTTCAACGCCGCCAGCCGCGCCAGCAGCAAGGCATCGGAGAGTCCGGCCAATTCGGCCCGCAACGCGGGATTCTCCGGCACGGCAACCATCCGATACCGGGCAAGAACCGCTTCGAGGTAGAGTCCCGTTCCGCCGACAACCACCGGCAACGCCCCACGCGCCCGTATCGCCGCAAACGTTTCGTGGAAACGTTGCTGATAGTCGAAGACGCTGAATTCCTGCGAGAGATCCGCAATATCTATCAGATGGTAGGGCATGGCGGCGCCGTCAACCATGTATTCGCCGAGATCCTTCCCCGAACCGAGGTTCAGTTCCCGGTACACTTGCCGAGAATCCGCCGAAACGATTTCGCCGCCGAACGCATGGGCGATCCGCACGCCGAGCCGCGTCTTGCCCGACGCGGTCGGCCCCAGCACGACAATCGCATTGATGGGCGATGTTGACGCCACGCTGCCTACTCCGCATACTTATACGGAAACGGGCGCCCCAGCCTTGGGCACAGGGCGCCCCTCCGATGCCGTGGAACACCTTTACATTCCGCGGAATCGAGTGTATACCGTATGTTCATGCGATACAAACCGTCCATCCGGGAGCGGAAGTGAGCCTGATCAACCGATATATTCTGCGCCAGATCGCCGTGCCGGCGATTTTGGCCTTGACGGCCATCGCGGTGGTGGGCGTCGCCAGCGAGATCCGCGAACGGAGCGACGCGCTGCCGATTGCGGTGTTGACCCTTGGCGACGTCACGCGCCTGGCGCTGCTCTTTCTGCCGATGCTGGCCTCCTATATGGTGCCGATAACCTTCATGCTGGGCATTCTGCTGGCCTTTGGACGATTGGCGCAAAACAACGAGATTGTCGCCATGAAAACCGCCGGCATTCCGCTGAAACGGATTATTCTTCCGGTCATTCTGGCGGGTTTTGCGCTGAGCGGCGTTTCGTTTCTTGTGCAGGATCGCATCCAGCCGTGGGCCGTGGGCAAGGTGTACGACCTGTTGTACAGCGAATTGCCGCTCCGCCTGACCCTCGACGTGCTGCCGACGGGTGTCGTGAACGATTATGCGGGGTGGCGGGTCTATATCGGATCGCGCGATCGCGCCACCCGGAAGTACGAGAACATCATCATCCTGAAACCCGAAGAGGGCGGACGCGCCTCGGCCTATTATGCCGATTCGGCCCAATTCCTTCGGGAAGACGGAAAATCCGTGCTGGCCATGAACAATGTGCATCTGATTCCGCCCGGCGAGAGCGGTTACGTCCCACGCCTCAAGACCGATTCGATGCGGCTGGTCCTGCCGGAAATCATCCCCAAGAAGCGGCCCATGACGCAGATTGACCAGACCCTGCGGCAACTGTTGGAGCGCGAGAAGGCCTTGAAAGCGGAAGTCGCCCAAAACCCGACCGAACTGCGCAAGGACGATCTGCGCAAGTTGCGCCGGGAAATCGCCGAACGGCTCGCGATGCCGTTCGCGTGCCTGGCGGTGACGCTGGCCGCGGCGCCGATTGGGGCCCGGGCCAACCGTTCGGGCCGCTCCTACGCATTTGCCATGGGAGGCCTGCTGATCGTGGGGTTTTATGTCCTGCAAACGGCCGCCATGCCCAAGTCGCTGGTTCCGCTCAGCATGGACATGCTGCGCGCCTGGCTGCCGAACCTTGTTCTTGGAGGGGTGGGCGCAATATTGCTCTGGCGGGTGGACCGTGTATGACGCTGCTTGACCGATACTACGGCCGCCGCCTCGCTGCAACGCTGGTCAAGGCGATCGCCGCCCTTGTCTTCATCTTTATCCTGATAGACCTGCTGACGCACCGGCGCGGCCAGATTATGCGGTACGACATTCCATGGACGATCGTCTTTTCCTATTATCTGGCGTATATTCCCCAAATTCTTTACACCTACCAGATAGGCGCCCTCTCGATGTTGGTGGTCACGCTGCTTGTGTTGGGGGAAGCCGCCCAGAACAACGAAATCACGGCCGCGTTCGCCGGCGGGATCAGCCTGCGCCGCTTGATTCGTGGGCCGCTCGTCGTGGCCGTCGTTTTTGCCATCATCCTCTTCGTAGCGCAGGATATTCTTGGGGCGCCCGCCAACCGGAAAGCCCGGGAGATCGAGTCCCGCTATTTCTCGCGGGCGCAACAGAACAGCCGGAAAGGCATTAGTTGGCCAAGCCTGGAAGGCGGTTGGACCTGCCACATCATGAAATTCAACAAGACGGCCCTGACGGGCGAGGACGTGTTTCTGCACTCGAACCGTCCCGAAAGCGTCCAGCAGATCCTCGCAAAACGCATTTACTGGGACGACGAAACGCGGCGCTGGATGATCGAAGACGGTCGCTGGCTCATGCTTGACCCGAAAAACGACTGGCAGGGACCTGTCAACCGGATTACACTCCAGCCGGCCCCCATCCAAGAAACGCCGGAAGACCTTTTCGCGCTCGACGAGCCGCCGGAAACCAAGCCTTTCGCGGCACTGGCGCGCGACATCGAACGCGCGCAGGCGCGTGGCATACCCGTGTCAGGTCCGCTCGCGGAACTGCATGCGAAGATTGCCCAGCCGGTTCTGGGCATTGTCATGCTGCTGCTGGCGGTTCCGTTTGCGATGCGTCTGCGCCGCGGCGGCCTTGCCATCGGCTTCGGCGTGGGCACGGCCATCGCGCTGGCCTACCTTCTGGCGTTCCGGCTGTCCATGGCGCTTGGAGCCGCGGATCGCTTACCGCCCATCGCGGCGGCCTGGCTGGCCAACATCCTGTTTTTCTCGCTGGCCGTGATCATGTTTCGTCGGACACAAACCTAGGCGCCGAGCCATGAATGAAAAGAAAACGTTTTCAAGGCGCGACTTTTTGAAAGGCGCCTGCGCGGCCATGGCCGGGCCGTATGTCGTGCCGTCTTCGGCGTTCGGGGCAAACGAAAAGCTTACGGTGGGCACGGTGGGCATGGGACCGCAGGGCCGGGCGGTCATGGAAATGTTCATGGCCAGTCCGGACGCGCGCGTCGTCGCCGTATGCGACGTGAACGCCCTGAGACGTGAAGAGGCGCGCCGGAGAGTGGAGGAAGCCGGTGGACGAAAAGGCTGCGCCGCCTACAATGATTTTCGCGAACTGATTGCGCGACCGGACCTGGACATCATCCATTGTGCGACGCCGGATCATTGGCATGTTCCCATTGCGCTGGAAGCGGCCCGGGCCGGCAAGGACATGTACGTCGAAAAACCGCTGGGGCTTGCCGTCGAACACGACAAGGCCCTTCGCGACGCCATTCACGCCCGCGGCAATGTCTTCCAGTTCGGCACGCAGCATCGGTCCGAGGCAAATTTCCGGTTTGCGTGCGAACTGGTGCGCAACGGCCGCATCGGCAGGCTGCACACCATCCGCGTCGCGCTCGACGCGAGCAAACGGTCGCCGAATTTTCCGCCCATGCCCGTGCCCGAATGGCTCGACTACGACCTGTGGCTCGGTCCGGCGCCCCTTGCGCCCTACACCGAGAACCGGATTGTCAATCGCTACTGGTGGCATATCTCGGACTATACGCTGGGTTTCGTGGCCGGCCAAAACATCCATTTCGCCGACATCGCCCAATGGGGAAACGGCACGGAACACACGGGACCGGTCGAAATCGAGGGCTGGGGCGTTTTCCCGGAAGAAGGACTGACGGATTGCGCCATCGCCTATAATACGCGGCACACCTTTTCCAACGGCGTCGTGATGCATCTCACCGACGATGTCGAAAATCCCATGGGAGTCCGTTTCGAGGGCGACAAGGGCTGGGTATTCGTCAGTCTCGGCCTGATTGACGCCGAACCGAAGTCACTCCTGCGCACGGTATTCGATCCCGGCGAACCGCGCCTGTATAAAAGCATCAACCACGTGCAGAATTTCTTGGATTGTGTCCGATCGCGCCGCGAAACGATTTGCCCGATCGACCAAGCCGTCCGATCCGACACCATCTGCCACTTGGCCGACATTGCCATGCGGCTCAAGCGCCGCCTGAGGTGGGATCCCGCCAAGGAACGATTTATCGCCGACGACGAAGCCAACCGCATGCTTTCCCGCGCCATGCGCGCCCCCTGGCATCTGTAATGCCAAAAAAGCGATCCGTCGGATCGGTCGGATCCGTCAAATCGGTCCGATCCGCCCCGGCTGACTCACCCGTCCCGCACCCGATATACCGAGTAGCGCCCCGCCACGAACACCCGCTCGATAAACGGAAGCCCCAAGGCGTCGCATGCCTCGCTCGCGATTTCATGCCCGTTTGGATCGGACAGACATTCGCGTTTTTGCAGCAGTACGAATCGGACGTTCCGCTTGCCGGCCAGTTGCCGGAACGTTTTTTCGTCGCGGTTTTTCAATGCGTCGAACATCGCGTTCTTCTCCTCGATCCGCTGCTGAAAATCCACATACAGATTTGAGTACCAGATCATGTTGGCGACCAGTTTGCGGCCAGTGGCGTTGATCAGCCGGGCCGCCACGTCCCATTCGCACAAAAACGCATCGTCTGGTTTCGTGTTCGTCGTTATCCAGTCATAAACCGCACGGGTGTCCCCGTGCGCGGCGCGGAAAGATTCCGAATATTTCATGACGCCGTATTCCGAGCCTTCACGGTATCCCGCGGCGAGAACGGCGAAGGCTGCAAAGGCCGCCACCCCCCCGCCAAAATGCAACAGGCCGCGGCGGCTCCGCATGGAATTTTCCATGGATAGCGCATCGTATGCCGCCGAAAGGATCCCGCTTGTCCCGGTGACGATCCCGCAACCGAGCAGAAGCGCTTTCGCGGCGGAGATGAACAACATGGCGTGATGGCCCGGCACAATCTGGCCGATATAGACCTGCCAGTTTTCGTTGACGATTTGAACCATGTACGAATAGGCCAGAAAGCCGATGCCTCCCGCCCACCACAGCACGGCCATCCTGTTTTCCGCGCGGCGGCGCAACCCGCGCAGCAGGAGGAGCAGTCCAATCGCGGCAAAGAAGGTGGACGGAGTCATGCACTCCCGCAGGAAGGCCGGCAGCCGCTTTAGTTCGATATACGGATCGGTGTACCGCGTCGGCCAACTGTTGAGAATATGAAAACGGTAATTCCAGATTATCGAGTATGTGTAGGGCAGGCTGGCCGTGAACGCCACGAGGATCATCCCCGCGTATTCCCGGATTCCCCTCCACAGCGCACCCTGCCTCGACAAGCCATGCCAGCGAACGGCTTCGGACAGCGTCAGGACAAAGCCCAGAACGACCGCCGGCGCCGTGTGCCCGATAAACGTCGTCCCCCACAAAACACCCGTAATCATGCGCCAGCGCATTCCGCCCACGCGAAGGAACCGCGTGTAGGCCAGCAAGGTCAGGAAAAAAAGGGACAGGGTGAAATTGCCGGCCAGCAGCGTGGGTGAATACGTGGCGGCCATCCATACCGGCTTCGTCGCCGGCCTTCCGAACAGCAGGTACGCCGTCCCGGCCAGCGCCACCCACGGCCCGAACCAATAGGCCGACAACACAAAGAAGGCCGCCGGCACAAGCAGATTCAGCAAAGGCCCCAGCCGGATATCCGCGTCAACGGGATCCGCGCCCGTGGCCCATGATCCGAACGCGACGCATGCCGCAATCAGCGGATTGTACCAAAGCGTTTCCCCGGCATAGGCCGGATCTTCCGGGTAACGGCCGTTCAGAATGGCGTGGGCCATTCCGACATCGCGCAACGAATCGAAATTATCCGTCCATGCGACGCCGGACGCGGCGCGCGACGCATGGACATACAAATAGCCGCACGCAAGAAACACGGTCAGGCCGGCAGCCAGGCAGGAAAGCACTGCCCATTTCCGATCCCCGTGCTCGGCGTTCACGCGCGGGCCGCCTTGGAGGCCGCCCGCGCGGCCGTCCGGTTCAACGCGAGATATAAAATCCGCGGCGCGTAAAGGGGCAGTTGCAGGCGACGCGGATAGTCGCGCACTATGCGAAACAGGCGCTTGGGGTTGCCATAGAACCGCAGCGTTCCGCGCCGTATGCAGCGGTCGAGCGCCTCGTCGGGGATATCGGACAAATTGACAATCGGCTTGTAGGTGTAGTCCGTTTCCGCGAAATCCACCCGCGCCAACTTGTCGGGCCGGTCGCGTTTCACGATGTTGTACAACTCCGTATTCGGATAAGGCATGACGCGATAGAACAGCGCCGCGTGCAGGCGCGATTCGCACGCCACGTCTATCGTTTGCCGCGCCTCTTCAAGCGTTTCGGTCGGAAAACCGAACATCTGGAAACCGTACGCGAAAACGCCGCGCTTGACAGCCATCTCGACGGCGTCCAAATAGCGGGAAATGTTCAGGCGTTTGCCGATGTACTCCTGGACGCGCGGCGATCCCGATTCGAGCGCGAATGCGGCGATATACAAGCCGGCGTCCACCAGCGCGTCGATCGTTTCCCGCGTCAGGATGTCCGTGCGCACGCTGTTCGGCAGGGCAATCTTGATGCGCAGCCCCCGTTGCCGCATGAGATCGCTGAACGCAATCACGCGGCCGGCATCGAAATTGAAAATATCGTCGAAGATTTCGATCTCGTCTATGCCGAACACGCTTTGGTAATGGGCTATTTCCTCGACGATCCGCTCGGCGGAATGTGCCCGAAAACGTTTTCCAAACACGTTGTGGCAATAGATGCAGCGATAGGGACAGCCCCGGCTGCTGAACATCGCGACAAACCGCCTCGGCGGCGGCATGACGGATTGCGACCAATGTTTCCAGTATTTGCGCACGTCTATCAAGTCGTAGGCCGGAAATGGAAGCGTGTCCAGATCGTTCACAACCGGCGCCTCGCCCGGATTGCAGGCAATGGTTCCGTCAGGGGTCCGCCAGAAAAGGCCGGGAATATCGGCGAAGCCCTCCCCGTTTGCGCGCGCTTGCACGATCCGCGCCAAACTGATTTCGCCTTCGCCCGCGACCGCCGCGTCGCCCGCGTTTCCCTCAAGGGACTCCCTCCCCATCGCCGTGACGTGCGGGCCGCCCAACACAATCAAGGCGCGCGGCAATGCGTCCCGTATCGCGCGCGTAAACCCGCCAAGCAAATGCGCGTGCGACGTAAAACACGTGAAGCCGACCACATCGGGACGCGCGGCCACAATGCGCCCAACCGTTTCCTCGTCGGAAAAATCGTCCACCCGCTGATCGACGATAACAACGTCCGCGCCGGCCTCCCGGCGCGCATACGCGGCAAGGTACAGCAGCCCCAACGGCGGCGAAACCAGGCGATAGGATCCCCTGCGCCCGATATTTACAAGCACAACCCGCAATCCGCTCATTGTCTACCTCTGTCAACCGGATGCGGCTATCTTACAACAGATTGAAACACCGGATGAAGGGATGCGCCCAAAACCGGTGACGGACACCAAAAATTTCGGCTTGCCACATGGACAAGCCGGACTTTGTGGGCTATAGGGCCCTGTACGGTGTTTCGCCGCCCGCGTGAAGTCCGCGGGGGCCCTAATGTCCCTTTTGTCCATAATTTGGGCAAGAATGTCGCCTACAATACGCGATCTCAGGATGAAAGGTCGAAGCCGGTCACGTCTTCACCGCAAGGATGTCCATGTTCATGCCGGTCCGCAACACGCGGAAAAGGCCGTTCATCAAACGGTAGAAAACGCGCCACTTCACGTTCAATCGCGCAAAGGACTGCCAGCGCACGACACGCACATGGACAATTCGAAATCCCGACGATTCAACCAGCAGCCGCAGGGATGCCGGGCTGTGCGCATAGACATGGAAGGGGTGGTGAATCGCCCATGGATACGGATATTCGCGCCCGCGCGACACGGCCGGCACGACCGTTTTTTGCACGAAATGGGTGGTCCGGTACACGCTCGGGGCGATGATCGGCGCGGCCAGCAGCAGCGCGCCGCCCGGACGTAACAACCGCCGCGCCGCGCTGAGAAACCGTTTCGGCTCCATTACATGCTCGATGACCTGCGATGCGTGGATTACGTCGAAGGACGCGCCGGGCAGGGCGGCTTCTTCCAGCACGCCGCAATGCACCGGACATCCGATGGCCGCCGCCGTCCGCGCACAGGCCGCCTCGCCCAGATCGATTCCCTGCACATTCCATCCGCGTTCCTTGGCGGCGCGCAGGAAGGTGCCGACCGAACACCCGACATCGAGAAGATTTCCGGAAAACCCCCGGTTTGCCAGTAGTTCGAGGCGGGGAATGAAGTTGTTTCTCAGATTCTCGTCTTCGAGCGCCGCATCGTCGTAATGCGCGTGGTATTCGCTCGATTCCTCGGCCCATTGCGCATCGTAAAAGGCTTTCTGTTCGGATTCGGACGGCAGCGGCCAGTAGAAGAATAACCCGCATCCGCAACAACGCATTTCGCGCCGTCCGTCGCGCAGGGCAAACGCCACGCGCGGCGTTCCCCCGCAGACCGGGCACTGCGTGCATGTTTCTGAACCGTTCATGTGCGCACCGCCTTTCAGGGCATGTTTCAAAAGGTAATGGAACAGACTGTCCAGCCTGTTTCAATGCCTTTTTCTCGGTTCACACAAGGACAGACTAGACAGTCTGTCTTACATAAAGAGTACATGTTACTTTTGAAACACGCTCTCAGGAAAACCGCAACGAAACGAAACACGCGGCGCGCAGATGCGGCGCTTTCACCGCCCCGCGCCGGTAAGATTCCGGATCAACGCAATTTCGCCCGCCGAATAGGGGGTCCCGTCCTTGCGGAACACGTCGTGGAACCACGGGTTCGGCTCTTCCTTCAGGGGCTTTTCCCAGGAACTCCAAGGGTAGATGGTTTGCGATCGGCCGCTGACGAGTCCCCAGTTGATGGCGCCCACGTTTTCTCCCTTGAAAAAGGGCATGATGGTTTCAAAGGTGCTTCCGGAGCCGCGCGACATGTATTCGGTGCATATAATCGGGCGCCCGGCCTTTTTCAGCCACGCCACGGCGGTCTTTGCCGCCGGCAACGGCTCGTAGGTGTGGAAGGTGATGATGTCGGACCGTTCGAGCATGACCTTGTCCAGCGGCGCCACAGGATGAGTGCGCCGCCCGACCTGCACCCAAACGCCGGCGGTCAGCGGCTGGGAAGGATTGATCTCGCGACCCCAGTCAAACAGCAGATTCAATAGGGCAAGATGCGCGGCTTCCCGATCTTCCTGCTTCCAGTTGTCCTCGTATTGCGGCACGGGATTGCCCGGCTCGTTCATCAGATCCCACGCAAGCACGCGGCGGTCGTCCTTGAAGCGCGACAAGATGGCGGTCAGATACGGCTTGAGTTCGCCGTAACGGGCGGGATCCTTCTGGATGTCCACGTGCGGACTCTGGACCCATCGCGAGTTGTGCACGCCGGGAACCGGCTCCTTCTGCGGGCCTGTCTTTGGATACGGATCCCACACGCAGTCGAACAGCACGAAAACCGTCTTGATGCCGTGCTTGCCGGCAATGTCCAGGTACTCCGCCATACGCTTCTCGAATCCCCGGGCGTCGTCCGACCACGCCATGTCGTGGAGGTACACGCGCATCACATTGAAGCCGATCCCCGCCGCCCAGCCCAATTCGCGATCGATCGTCGCCGGGTCCCATGTATCCGCCTGCCACATTTCGAATTGATTCGACGCGGTGCTGGGCACAAAATTGGCGCCGGCCGGCCAGGGTTGTTCCGCATACCAGCGATTGGCGCGTTCCGCGCTCCACCGGCCCTCCTCCAAATCCCAACGGATATCCGATGAATCCGCCGCCATCCCCGGCGCGCACGCCAAAAGGCCGGCCATGAAGGCAATGCCCGAATTGATTCCCGAACACATGCCACTTCTTGAAATCAACATCCTCGTCGTTCCTTTTTCGGTTGCCCGTCAACCCGCGCATACCGTACCTGTTTGACCGGTTGGCGCGCAAATTCCGCGCCCCGCCCAAAAAGTGGAAACGACCACAACAAATGTGGAAACTTTGACAACGGACGGAGAAAGATTGTGTTTCTTCGCGTTCGATAACCTAACGCCGAATTCCCATTCGGATTGACTGCCATTGTGTGCGCCTCAATGAATTGGGGCGCCGCGGGCCGTTGCGCCGAGTTGGTTCATGCGTCCCGACATCTCTTGGCATGGTGACGGCCATTGAAGGAGGAACTGAGATGCGCATCGCGGTTGGAAGCGATCATGCGGCCTACGAGGGCGAAACACCTTATAAACCCGCGATTACGGCGTATATCGAGGCGCGGGGCCATGCGGTCGTGGATTGCGGCACGAACGGTCCGGAATCGGTGGACTACCCGGATTTCGCCCGCAACGTATGCGATGCCATTCTCGATGGAGAGGCGGACATGGGGGTGCTCGTGTGCGGCACCGGCATCGGCATGGGCATCGCCGCCAACCGGAACGCCGGCATACGCGCGGCCGTTTGCGCCAATGAAACGATGGCGAGGCTCGCCCGCGAGCACAACGATGCGAATGTGTTGTGCCTGGGCCGCCGTGTACTGACGCTGGACGAATGCATCGCGATTCTTGATGTATTCCTTGAAACTCCCTTCAGCGGCGGTGAACGCCATTGCCGGCGCGTTGCAAAAATGGGCTGAGTTCGCGGCGCCCGCGCGCGAAAAAATGCTGACTTTTTCCCCGAAAATGGATATACTGTTTACGCTGTCGGTTGGCGGCAAGTAACGGGCCGTCCGCTTGCGCGTTTGGGCGCGTCAAGCGGATGCGCACGGCGTATCGTCCCGCGTTTCTTGGGCCATGGGCGAATCAGGGAGATACCGAGTGGGCGCGCGAATGTCGGATCCGGGTTTTTCACCGGTGAAAGCGTATCTTAAGGCGCAATTGCGCGAAATGCGACGGAAACAGGAGAAACTGGCGCTTGAAGATCCCGACGCCATCCACGACGTCCGGGTAGCCACGCGGCGGTTGCGTGCGCTGCTGTCGGAACAGGGCCGATGGTTTCCGTCGGGACGCGTCAAACGCGCCGCCGGTTTGCTCGGGACAATTGGCCGTGGATTGGGTCGCGCGCGCGAGTTGGACGTTTGCCTCGAGTTGCTGAAAACCGTGCTGGATGTGCGCGACGCGCGGGAAAAGGATTCCGCGGCGGTCGTCTGTCCGAAATCCGCCGTTTCGAGCCTTTACACCCTGCGTTCGCTCGAGGAAATGCGGGCCACCGAATCGTCCGCGGTTCAACGCGCGGCAAGATTGTTGGCCGGCGAGCGATTCGCCCGGATTTTCACGGAATTGTCCGAGGTCCGCGGTTCCCATGCGCCGTATGGTCCCAAACGCGCCTCCCGGCGCATGGGCCGTCGCTATGAATCGGTGATCGAAACCTACCTCGCGTGGCTCGCCCATCCTTCCGAGGAAACGCTTCATCGGCTACGGATTGCCTTCAAGAAACTACGCTACACCTGCGAAATTTACCGGAAATGCACGATCGTGGACGCCGGACAGCCGGAATCGAAAAGTTGCAATGCGTCCTCTGAAGCCCATAGTCTGTTGGAACGTTTCATAGACGAATTGAAGGCGGCCCAGGACCGTTTGGGCGAATGGCACGACGTGGTCGTCTTGCGGCGTTACCTGGTCCAAATCGTGGAGGACGCGCCCGACCGGGAGCGTCCCGGATGCCGTGCGTTGCTGCTTCGGCTCGACAAGGCAAGCGCGAAGCGGCTACGGTCGTTTCAGTCGTATGCGCGCCGGTTTTTCGGGAAAGCGAAGACAGCGAAAACACGGGCGATGCTGGACGGATTGTTCAAGACGCCGTCCCCCAAAACCAAGGCGGGAAAAAACGGCGACGGACATTCCGGGGTGCAAAACGTTTCGTGAGGGAACTCGAGCCATGAACAAATACGCATTGATTCCGCTGGCGCAGGGATGCGAGGAAATGGAAGCGGTCACGATCATTGATTTGCTGCGCCGGGCGGGCGTCGAAGTGACCACCGCCGGGCTGGATCGCGAACCGGTCAAGGCCAGCCGGGGCACGGTGCTGATCCCCGACGTTTTATTGGAGGAGGCGATCAAAAAGCCGTTCGACATGATCGCGCTGCCGGGCGGCCAGCCGGGCACGGACAATCTGGCGAACGACGAGCGCATCATCTCGCTTGTCCAACGCATGGCGGCGGCGGGCCAATGGGTGTGCGCCATTTGCGCGGCGCCCGCCGTGCTCGGAAAGGCGGGCGTGCTGGCCGGCAAACGCGCGACCAGCTACCCCGGCGTGCTCGACAAGATGGAATTGCCCGGCGTGACCTACACGGGCGCGGCGGTCGAGCGCGACGGAAATGTCATTACCTCGCGTGGACCCGGCACGGCCCTGGCGTTTGGTCTCGAATTGGTGGAGGCGTTGACGGGCAGGGAAATACGCGACCGCGTAGACAAGTCGCTGGTCAGATGATTTTGGATTGATGAGGAAGGAATGAACGCGGCCGGGAATGCGCAGGGCGTTTAGCGCGCGCCCCGGCCTGTCGCCCGACGTTGGAAATGAAAGGATCACGCATGTTTTTTTCGGGTATTTCGGATGAAGCGGGACAAGGCATTGACAACCAGATCAAGGCGCATCGCGAACTGGGCTGGACGCATCTCGAACTGCGCATGATTGACGGGCAGAACCTGACGATGCTGCCGGACGCAGCGTTCGACGCGGTGTTCGAGAAGGTGACGGCAGCGGGGATGAATGTGTCGTGCTTCGCCAGCGCCATCGCGAACTGGGCGCGCCCGATTACCTGCGATCCGAACATAGACATCGAGGATCTGAAACGCGCGATCCCGCGCATGCACCGGTTCGGCACGCCATTCATCCGCGTCATGAGTTATCCAAACGACAAGGACCACCCGTTGCCGGAACCGGAATGGCGCAGGGAGGCCATCCGCCGCATGAAGACGCTCGCGAAGATCGCCGAAGACGGCGGCGTCACGCTGGCGCACGAAAACTGCAGCGGTTGGGGCGGCCTCTCGGCGGAAAACAGCAATATCCTGCTCGGCGAAGTCAACAGCCCGGCGCTGAAGGTCGTCTTCGACACGGGCAATCCGCCGACCTACCGGCAGAACTCCTGGGACTACTACCAAGCCGTCTACAAGGACATCGTGTACGTCCACATCAAGGACGCGCGCATCGTGGAGGACAAGGAAGTCTACACGTACTGCGGCGAGGGCGACGGATACGTCAAGGAGATCGTACGCGACCTGCTCGCAAAAGGATACGACGGCGGATTTTCGATCGAGCCGCACTTGGCCGCGGTCATTCACACAGGCCAAAAGGCCGACACCGAACAACATCTCTACGAGTCGTACGTTGAATACGGCCGCAGGCTGATGAAAATCGTCGAGGATACGCGGAAACGGTAATTTCCACGGGATCCGATTCCCTTGCCACAACGCCGGGAACCGCTTTGGGGAAAGTAGTCCCGAACCTGCTCGTTGTGGTAGTGTACCGCCTTGCATGAAGCCGGCAGAGGGCTGAAGCATGTCCACGCATGGTTCTATTCGTGTGTCCATGCGTGTATTCGACCATGGAAATGCAACGAGAAAGGGAACCAGTATGCCCCGCAGGGACGACATCAAAAAAGTCATGATTATCGGTTCAGGCCCCATTGTCATCGGGCAGGCCTGCGAATTCGACTATTCGGGAACCCAAGCGTGCAAGGCGCTTCGCAAACTCGGTTACGAGATCGTGCTGGTCAATTCGAATCCGGCGACGATCATGACGGATCCGGGCATGGCGGACGCGACCTATATCGAGCCGCTGAATCTGGCGCGCATGACGGAAATCATCGAAAAGGAACGCCCGGACGCGCTGCTGCCAAACCTGGGCGGCCAGTCGGGCTTGAATCTCTCGGCGGAATTGTACAAGGCGGGCGTCCTGGACAAATACGGCGTCAAGGTCATCGGCGTCCAAGTAGACGCCATCGAGCGCGGGGAAGACCGGCAGGCGTTCAAAGACACCATGAACCGCTTGGGCATTGAAATGCCCCAAAGCGAACTGGCGTACAGCGTCGAGGAGGCGGAACGCATCGCGGATCGTCTGGGTTATCCGGTGGTGATTCGCCCCGCGTATACCATGGGCGGCACGGGCGGCGGGCTGGTCTACAACGTCGAGGAACTTCGGGTAATCGCCGCGCGTGGCATTTCGGCAAGCCTTGTGGGTCAAATTCTGGTCGAGGAATCGGTCTTGGGCTGGGAAGAACTCGAGCTCGAAGTCGTGCGCGATTCCAAGAACCAGATGATCACGGTGTGCTTCATCGAAAACGTGGACGCCATGGGCGTGCACACGGGCGATTCGTACTGCGTGGCGCCGATGCTGACGATTGCGCCCGAACTGCAACAACGGCTGCAAAAATATTCCTACGACATCGTCGAGGCCATCCAGGTCATCGGCGGCACGAACATCCAGTTTGCGCACGATCCAAAAACCGGCCGCGTCGTCGTGATCGAAATCAATCCGAGAACGTCGCGGTCGTCGGCCCTGGCCTCGAAGGCGACCGGATTCCCCATCGCGATGGTGTCGTCCATGCTCGCGGGCGGCGTCACGCTGGACGAAATCCCCTACTGGCGGGAGGGAACGCTTGACAAATACGCGCCGTGGGGCGATTACGTGGTCGTAAAGTTCTGTCGCTGGGCCTTCGAGAAATTCAAGGGGGTCGAGGACAAACTCGGCACCCAGATGCGGGCGGTCGGCGAGGCCATGAGCATCGGCAAGACGTACAAGGAGGCCTTCCAGAAGGCCATTCGATCGATCGAAAACGGCCGGTATGGACTCGGTTTCGCGAAGGATTTCAACAAGAAACCCCTCGACGAACTCATGCGCATGCTGGCCTTCGCCAGCAGCGAGCGCCAGTTCATCATGTACGAGGCGCTGCGCAAGGGCGCCACGGTCAGGGATCTCCATGCAAAAACACACATCAAGGCGTGGTTCATCGAACAGATGAAGGAACTGGTCGAACTCGAGGAAAAGATGCTGGCCTTCAAGGGCAAGGGTCTGCCGGACGACCTGCTTGTTCAAGCGAAAAAGGACGGCTTTTCGGACAAGTATCTCGCGCAAATTCTGGGACTTCCGGAAGCGGATCTGCGCCGGCAGCGCATTGGACTCGGCGTCGTGGAGTCATGGGACATCCTGCCGGTCAGCGGCGTGGAAAATGCCGCGTATTACTATTCCACCTACAACGGCCCGGACAAGGTTGCGTCCAATCCGGCGCGGAAGATCATGGTGCTGGGCGGCGGACCGAACCGCATCGGCCAGGGCATCGAATTCGACTACTGTTGCGTGCATGCGGCCTTTGCCCTGCGCGATCAAGGCATCGAGTCCATCATGGTCAACTGCAATCCGGAAACCGTCTCGACGGACTACGACACGTCGAACCGGCTGTATTTCGAGCCGTTGACCGTGGAAGACGTGTTGAGCATTTACGAGAAGGAAAAACCGGAAGGGATCATCGTGCAGTTTGGCGGCCAGACGCCGCTGAACATCGCCCGGGAACTCGCGGAGGCCGGCGTGCGGATTCTCGGCACGTCGTGGGAAACGATAGATCTTGCGGAAGATCGCGACCGTTTCCGGAAGGTCATTCGGCGTCTGGGCATTCCGCAACCCGAATCCGGCATGGCCAGCAACGTCGAGGAAGCCTTGTCCATCGCCGGGGAAATCGGTTATCCGCTGATGGTGCGGCCCTCGTATGTGCTGGGCGGGCGCGGAATGGAGATCGTTTACGACGAGGCCATGCTGCGCCACTATGTGTCGGCGGCGGTCGGCGTAACGCCGGAACGGCCGATCCTGATTGACAAGTTTCTCGAAAACGCCATCGAGTGCGAGGCGGACGCCATCGCGGACGGAACGGACGCCTTTGTCCCGACCGTCATGGAGCACATCGAACTGGCGGGCATTCATTCAGGCGATTCGGCCTGTGTGATCCCGCCCATCAGCATCCCCGCAAAGCACATTGACACCATCTGCCGCTATACCCGGCAGATTGCCATGGATTTGAACGTGATTGGGTTGATGAATATCCAATACGCCATCTACAACGACACGGTCTATATCCTGGAAGCCAATCCGCGCGCCTCGCGCACCGTCCCGCTGGTGTCGAAGGTGTGCAATATCTCGATGGTGAACATCGCGACCCGGTTGATGCTGGGCGAAAAATTGGCGGATCTCGACCTCAAACAAAAGGCGGTCCCCCATTTTGGCGTGAAGGAAGCGGTGTTCCCCTTCAACATGTTCCCGGAGGTGGATCCGGTGCTGGGACCCGAAATGCGTTCGACGGGCGAGGTCCTCGGCATGGCGGATTCCTTCGGCTTGGCCTTCTACAAGGCCGAAGAAGCCACGCAGTCGCGCCTGCCCTCGGAGGGTTGCGTGTTGATCACCGTGACGGATCGCGACAAGCCGGGCATTCTCGAGGCGGCGCGGCAACTACAAAGCCTTGGTTTCCGCATTCGGGCCACCAGCGGAACACATGCCTTTCTCTCGGCCAACGGGATCAAGTCCGAACCGATCGCGAAACTTCACGAGGACCGTCCGCACCTGCTCGACGCGCTGCGGAACGGGGAAATACAACTCGTAATCAACACGCCGAACGGCAAGTATGGAACGGACGACGACTCCTATATCCGCAAGGCGGCCATCAAACACAAAATTCCCTATATCACGACCACGGCGGCGGCCATCGCCGCGGCACGCGGCATCGCGGCATATCGGCAGGAAAAACAGCAGGTGCGTTCGCTTCAGGAGTATCACGCGGGCATAGGCTGATCCGGCCGAACGGGGATACGACATGGCATTGGTTCGCTGGGGCATATTGGGAACGGCGGCGATTGCGGAATCGCTGGCCGAAGGCATCCGCCTCAGTTCGAACAGCCATTTGACGGCGATCGCGAGCCGGGATGCGGCCAAGGCCAAGGCATGGGCGGATCGTTTCGATGTGCCGCATGCGTTCGGTTCTTATGATGAACTGCTGCGTTCGGGCGTGGTGGACGCCGTCTACATCCCCCTGCCAAACAGTCTGCATGCGGAATGGACGATTCGTTCGCTGGAAGCCGGCCTGCCCGTGCTGTGCGAGAAACCGTTGACGGCCAACGCCGCCGAGGCGCGCGAAATCCTGCGCGCGCGCGACCGGACCGGCCTGCCCGTCATGGAAGCGTTCATGTACCGCTATCATCCCATGTACGCCCGTGTGCGTGCATGCCTGGATGAAGGCGCCATCGGCGAGGTGATCGGCATTCATGGCGTTTTTTCGTTCTTTCTTGACGATCCGTCCAGCATTGTCGCGTCGCCTGACTTGGCGGGCGGCGCGCTGCTCGACGTCGGATGCTACCCCGTGAATTTGTCGAGGCTCGTGGCCGGATGTGAACCGGTGCGGGCAAGCGCGATGATGCGCGGCGGCGCGGTTGACAACACGCTTATCGGCATGCTCGAGTTCCCCAACGGACTGCTCGCGCAAATTGAATGCAGCATCGAATGTTTCGAGCGCGTCCGCGCGGAAATTACCGGCACAAGGGGCGCCATCGTGATGGAATCGCCGTGGAACCCCGGCAACCGGCGCGCGGAGTTCATCCTGTGCCGGGAAGGCGCCACGGAACGTATCGAAACACCCGGCGCAAACCGCTTTCAACTCGAGGTCGAAGACTTTGCAAATGCCGTCCGGACGGGCACGGCGCCCCGGTGGCCCATCGAGGATGCCGTGGCCAACATGGCCGCGCTCGATGCGCTCATCACGGCGGCGCGGACCGGCACAGTCGTCGCCGTTGGATAATCGGAACGACGTTATGTCATTTTGCCATGCATAGTGTCGCTGAGCAGAAGACCTGAGTTCAACGCCGCGCTTAGATTTCGCTGTAAGTCGTTATTTCACAAGGCGGCCATTCCCGATTTGGGTGTCCCGGGTGTACACAGGTCGCATGTTTGTGCGTAAGAAGCCCAACCCGTCCGGGTCAGTCAGTGTGCAGGCGATCGACATATTCGGCGGCTACCGCGTGGTCAAGACCCTCGGTACGGCTCGTGATCCGCAGGAGGTGCAGCGACTGGTCGAAATGGGTAGGTTGTTCATCGCCCGTCACAGCGGGCAATACTACGTTTCGGGCATTTGTCCAAGAGCTAATCGAGTAGGGGGGGGGGTTGCCCCTCTCCCCCTCTCACACCACCGGGCATAC